>JANONQ010000271.1:0-2038 GCA_031420935.1 Novosphingobium sp.
CCAAACGCGCTGCTCGCACGGACCGGGCTCGAGCATCATCATGACGTAACGTCGGCGTTATATGCTGCGCTTGGCGACGCGGATTTTGCGCCGGCGCGGCGGGCGCAGGTTGCCAAGGCGAAGCGCTCATCATGATTCTGCCGCCCAGCATTCGCCATGGCACCAGCGGCATTGAGGATCCACGCATCAGGCAGGCGCTTGCCGAGGCCCGGGACCGGAGCGGAATTGCGGTTGAAAATTATCTGGTTTCACTCGTCGACTATGACGGTCAGCTGTGGGCGACGTGGCGGAACGCGCGGCTGGGCCAGCGTCACGGCGCAGCACTCGCAGACGCCTGGTCGAAGGCCGGCGGTGAGCGCGGCGCGCTTCATCTTGTTTGCATCGATGAGGATTTCGATTACCAGGAAGACTGCATGAACGAGGCGGCCGAAACTTTGCTCTAGGCGGCGGCGTTAAGATCGGCCGTTGTTTCGCGCACAACGTCGCAGATGTGGCGAACCATTGCCTCGACATGCTCCTTATTGCGAACATCCTTGGCATGCGCTGCGAAGAGCGAGCGCTTGAGCGTCGGCGCGAGGCGGATCGTTGCGAACAGATCAGTGTCGAATTCCAGTGCCGCGGTCGATTGCGGCAGGATCGTCGCCAGATTTCCCTGGGCGACAAGTGCGCGGATCAGCGGGATTGAATCCACCTGAAGGTGCGGCACGAACACCGCTGCGCCTTCCATGTATGAATTGATAATATTTCGCAGTCCCTGCGCCGACGACGGCACGACGAGGCGGTGTTCGGCAAGCGCCGCCCGCGACACCGACGTGTTGCCGGCGAGCGAATGATCGCGCCGCACGATGCACATCATGGGCTCGACGAGCAGTTCGTGAACCTCGAACTTGGCCTTGTTCGGAACCGACAGCACGATGCCGATGTCCACCTTGTCCGCCACCATCTTCTCGTAGACTTCGCCCGTCAGGACTTGCAGGGCAACCACTTCGACGTCGGGCAGTTCCGCCATAAATCTCCGTAAGGCCTCGGGCATGTACAGGCTCATGAAAGTCGCGGGACCGGCCAGCCGAACCTGACCGGTCGGGTTGCGGCGCGCGCTGTCCAGCTCGGCGGTGGCTTGCGCCATGACTTCGAGGATCGTTTGGGCATGCCGGAACAGCAGTTCGCCGTACCGCGTCAGCGTTACGCCCCGGCCATTGCGCTCGAGCAATTGAACACCGACTTCTTCCTCCAGTTTGGCGATCTGGCGGCTGATCACCGGCTGCGGCGCGCCCAATGCGGCCTCAGCTCGACTTAAGCTACCATTCTTGGCAACATGATAGAAATAGAGCAGGCGCCGGGAGTCGATGATCGACCGGCTAAATGCTTCGGACATGTTTTTTCCTTTCGCCGCGCATGGACTGCTGAAGCGCAGGCTGGCTGTGGTCAAGCGCCTGCATTCGGCGAACACGCACAGTCGATACCCAATCAGAACCGCAGTAAGTGTTAGCAGCGGGGCCGGCCGAACCGGCACCCCTTGCCACATTCGAGAAGATAGTAGCTATATCTGATATTCCATCAACGCGGATCTCACCACCGACCCCAGCGATACGTCCCTTCCGGCGTCGAACAGGAGTGAAATGACTCAAAGAGCGGCAATTATCGGCACTGGCGCGATCCCTGTCGGCCGTTATCAGACGGCTCCCGGTGCGCCCATTCAGGTCGTCGAGCATGAGTTGCTGGCGAAGCTGATCGTCGATACGGTCGAAGAATCGGGGGTTGAGCGCGCGCGTATTGGCGCGGTCGTGGTGGCGCAGCCCCGACCCTACACCCGCCAGCAATATTTCAGCACATTTCTCACCGCCTATCTCCGGCTGCCGTGCAGCGGGATCGTCATGGAAGTGCTGGGCAATGGGCTGACTGCGGCGCTGGCATTCGATAAGGCGGTCGACGAGATCCTGCTTGGCCGCGCCGAAGTCGCGCTTGCGGTCGGCATCAACATGGAAACTGCGGTCAGCGCGCGCGATCATATGATGGAAAGCATGCGCAAGACCGGCGA
>JANONQ010000272.1:0-2623 GCA_031420935.1 Novosphingobium sp.
AAGGCGTCGGCCCCGGCCGCAAGCAGCTGGGCGATCATTGCCGGCTCGCGGCTGGCCGGGCCCAGCGTTGCCAGGATCTTTACCTTCCGTCCGTGCGGGTTGAGCCTGGCCAAGCGATTTGTCCTTCCGTTGAAGCGCCGCCCTATGGCAAAGCATCGGTCAAACACCAAGGACGATTGCCATGCATGAAAAGGTTAGGGATGCGCTGGACACTCTCGATGACAAAATTGCCGCCGAGGCCTTCCGCCGGCTGGTGCGCCATCTGCGCCAGCGGCATGATGCGGAGAACGTCGATCTGATGGGGCTGGCGGGCTTCTGCCGCAATTGCCTGGCCGACTGGATCGTCGATGCCGGCGCGCCGCTGGACAAGGCCCAGGCGCGCGAGGCGATCCACGGCATGCCGGCGGGCGAGTGGAAGGCGAAGCACCAGAGCGAGGCGACGCCGGAGCAGCTGGCGCGGATGGCGGAGAGTGTGAAGCGGAATGGGGGCACGCATTAATTGTCGTCCGGGATGACATTTGCGGAACGGGGAAAAGTCGCCTCGCTTCGCTTTGACGTTTTGCTTCCCCTCGCTATCAGCCCCCAACCGATTCACCCCATTACCGGAGACCCACCCGATGGCCGAGACCACCGACGACCGCCTGCGCCTGTTAATTGAACGCATTGAGCGCCTTGAAGAAGAAAAGAAGGGCATCGCTGACGATGTTCGCGATACCTATGCCGAGGGCAAAGCCGTTGGCTATGATGCGAAGATCATGCGCCAAGTCATTCGCCTGAGGAAAATGGCTCCCGATGATCGCCGCGAAATGGAGACCGTACTCGATCTCTACAAGGCCGCGCTGGGGCTGGAGTGAGTTCGCGCGCCCTGTCGTGATGTATTCATCTGACTACCACGATGCTGGTTGCAGCGAAGGCACGCGGCGGCAAGATTCTCGCGCCGATTGGAGCCGCCATCCATTCTCGGAATTTTGTGTTCGACAGTTGCGGCAAGCGGCGAGCCCTTCCTGCCGAAGCGCCGCTTGCAATAGCAGCAAAGGAAATTCTGGGCTCGGGCAAGGTCGTGCCGGATGCGCTTCCAGCGCTTGGTCTTGCTTGCCATTCAGGCATGATGTCAAACCCGAGTTAAAACAGGATTGACGAAGTGGGCGTTGCTCTCACGCCGTTGCCCGGTGTAAGGGGCCGCCACTTTCCGCCAATCGAGACGATACCGACCCATGGCAGGCCATTCCAAATACAAGAACATCATGCACCGCAAGGGCGCGCAGGATAAGAAGCGCTCGGCGCAGTTTTCCAAGCTCGCTCGCGAGATTACCGTGGCGGCCAAGATGGGCATGCCCGATCCGGACATGAACCCGCGGCTGCGCGCCGCGGTCAATGCCGCCAAGGCGCAGTCGATGCCCAAGGACAATATCCAGCGCGCGATCGACAAGGCGGTGAAGGGCGACGCCGAAAACTACGAGGAAGTGCGCTATGAGGGCTATGGCCCTGGCGGTGTCGCGCTGATCGTCGAGGCGCTGACCGACAACCGCAACCGCACCGCCACCAACGTCCGCACCGCCTTTGCCAAGAACGGCGGCAATCTCGGCGCCAGCGGCGCGGTCAGCCATGGTTTCGAGCGGCTCGGACTGATCGAATACCCAGCCAGCGCCGGCGATGAGGACAAGGTGCTCGAAGCCGCGATCGAGGCGGGCGCGGAAGATGTCGAAAGCGACGATGAGGGCCACGCGATCTGGACCAGCATCGACAGCCTGCATGAAGTCGCCCGCGCGCTGGAATCCGCACTGGGCGATGCCGAAGCGGTCAAGCTCGCGTGGAAGCCCAGCCTCAAGGTCGATGTTGGCGAGGGTGAGGCGGCGACCCTGTTCAAGCTGATCGATGTGCTGGATGACGATGACGATATCCAGACCGTCTGGGGCAATTACGAGGTTTCCGACGCGGTGATGGAGACATTGGGCTGATCATAATCGGTCTCGATCCCGGCCTTGGCACCACCGGCTGGGGTGTGATCGCCAAATCAGGCAACCGCCTCTCGCACATCGCCAACGGCCAAGTCCGCACCGATCCCGCCGCGCCTTTGCCAGAACGGCTGGTGACGATCGACCGCGAACTGACCGACGTGATCCTGCGCCATCGCCCCGATAGCGGCGCGGTGGAGGAGGTGTTCGTCAACGCCAATCCGCAATCGACCCTGAAACTCGGCCAGGCGCGCGGGGTCTGCCTGCTGGCGCTGGCGCGAACCGGAATGCCGGTCAGCGAATATGCCACGCGGCTGGTCAAGAAGGCGATTGTCGGCAGCGGCGGGGCGGAAAAGGCGCAAGTACAGGCGATGCTCAGAGTGCTGCTGCCGGGGGTCAAGCTGGCGGGGGCGGATGCGGCCGACGCACTGGCGGTAGCGATTGCCCATGCGCATCTGGTGAAGTGAGGTGGGATGGGTCGCGCAGGTGCTTCGACAAGCTCAGCATGAGCGGGCTATGGGGATTGGGCCTCAACCAAAAACCCCGCTCAGCCTGAGCCTGTCGAAGGCCGCGCACAACGCCCGCGCCATACCCCCTTCCCCCCTCTGTCCCGTCATGCCATAGAACAAAGCATGATCGCTAAGCTCACCGGCCTGCTCGACGACTTC
>JANONQ010000273.1:0-1578 GCA_031420935.1 Novosphingobium sp.
CTCGATCACCGATCTGCTCGACAACGCGCATCTGGGCAGCATCGATTTCTGGCAAACCGTCGAGCATCCAACCGAAGGCACGCTGCGGATGCCGGGCAACCCGATCACGATGAGCGGCGCGATGCCGGTGTCACCGGTGGCAGCGCCGCGTCTCGGCGAGCACACCGCAGCCGTGATGCGCAGCCTTGGGCTGCCCGACGATGAAATCATTCGCTACGCGGGCGAGGGTGCCTTCGGCGCGGCTGGCATCGACGCCGACCTCTGAGGTACCATCTGACCCAGCCGCCGCCCAATCCCATGTCATTCGCCCAGGAAAAGCTCCGGATTCACAACATTCGATAAAGCGAGATCGGTTCGATCAAGCAGAAAACCTCTGCGTATTTGGCAGGGGCACGATATTGACCGGGATCGCTGACATACGCGGCATTGCGTTAATGGGGTCAGTGTCGCGGTCTGTGCTGATGAGCCGGTTGGTTGACGAACCGTGGGTCGCCACATCAACTTCTTCCGATGGCAGGCCGCCCCAAGCATGCGCCATTGAAACGACGCCTGGCCGGACCGCAGGGTCACCCTGGACAATCGCCATGATCCGTGAATGATCGGAATGGATGGCAATCTGGTCACCATCGACAAGTCCGCGCGCTGCCAGATCGGCGGGGTTCAAATAGGCCGGATTATACGGATCGCGCTTGCGTGTGGTTGGCAGGAACATACCGATTGTATTGTAGAAATTGCGCATCCGCCGCGTCGAGAGCAAATGCGTAAAGGCCTGGCCATTGCTGTGGTGGCTGTCCGGTCGTGCGGGTTCCGCCGCAAGTTCGCTGAGTTCGCCCGCAATATCAGCTGGCATGACGTCGAACGTTGCGGTTGCTTCGGGACGCGGCGGCAGCACAAAGCTCTGCGCCTCAAGATACAGCCGCCCGGACGGATACTTCTTGATTTCATCGAGCGGCGCCATCGGATGCTGAGCCCGCAGTGCCAGCAGATCGTCGGTGGTTGGCGGGTTTTCCATGTCCATCGGGCTGCCTGCAAACGTGAGCGATTTGCCCAGGCGCTTGGCGAGCGCCCAGAAAAAATACCATTCTTCAACCACATCGGAACCCGCGGGCGGCTTAAGCAGGGCTGGCGTGTAGGCCACCCAGGGCTCGGGGAAAAACTGGAAGCCGTATGCGCTCACGGGCAGGTCGGCGCGTTCATATTGCATCGTTGGCGGGATGACATAATCGGCCAGCCTCGCCGAATTGCTCATATAAGGATCAATCGAGACCTTGAGGTCCAGCGCATTGAAGGCCCGCTCCATCTTTTCCTGGTCGGGCATCAAATTGGCGAGATTGCCGCCGCAGGAGATCAGGCAGCGCACCTGTTCCGGTCCCGGTGTCAGGATTTCATCGGCGAGCGTCCCGGTCGTCTTCTCGCCCGCCAGACAGCCCACACCGCGAATGCGGCTGGGCGGCCCCTGCCAGGATGCGCGCGATGGCGCGATGACTTCGGCGCGGAATTCGGCGGGCGGCGTCATCATATCGACGCTGATCACCTTGTCACCCGCTCGCGTGAACCGGCCGCAGACGACGTTGAGGC
>JANONQ010000274.1:0-1852 GCA_031420935.1 Novosphingobium sp.
CCCAATTCGGTCTACGTCGAACGCTTCGGTCTCCTTTCCAAAGTTTCGACGCGGTTTCAGGACGACAAGCACCTGCTGCGGATCATCCAGAAGATCGTCAGTGCGGTTGGGCGGCGGGTCGATGAATCCTCGCCCTATGTCGATGCACGCCTTGCCGACGGCAGCCGCGTCAATGCGATCATCTCGCCGCTGGCGGTCGATGGCTCGATGCTGTCGATCCGCAAATTCGCGCGCGACCGGATCGGCATGGACCGGTTGATCGCATTCGGCAGCGTGCCCGAAGCGATGGCCGAGGTGCTGACCGCGATTGTCCGCTCGCGCCGCAACGTGCTGATTTCCGGGGGCACCGGTTCCGGCAAGACGACGCTGCTGAATGCGATGTCATCCTATGTCGATGAACGCGAGCGGATCGTCACCATCGAGGATTCGGCCGAATTGCAGCTGCAACAGGAGCATGTCGTCCGGCTCGAGACCCGGCCGGCCAATCTCGAAGGCCGCGGTGAGGTTTCGCAGCGCGACCTGGTCAAGAATGCGCTGCGCATGCGGCCAGACCGGATCATCATCGGCGAGGTCCGCTCGGGCGAAGCCTTTGACATGCTGCAGGCGATGAACACCGGCCATGACGGCTCGATGACCACCGTCCACGCCAACACCCCGCGCGACGCGCTGACCCGCATCGAACAAATGATCGGGATGAGCGGCATCGATATTTCGCCCCGCTCGGCCCGCGCGCAAATCGCCTCGGCGATCAATGTCGTGGTCCAGGTGGCGCGCATGGTCGATGGCCGCCGCCGGGTGGTCAGCCTGTCGGAAGTGACCGGCATGGAAAGCGACACCATCACCATGCAGGAAATTTACCGCTACAAGATCACCGGACGCGAGGAGGACGGGACTGTACTCGGCCATTTCGAAGCAACCGGCATCCGGCCGAAGCTGCTTTCCGAAGCGGTGGCATACGGCATCGAACTATCGGCGGAGCTGTTCCGCCCCGAAGCAAGGCTGGGTTGACGTGTTCGATCTTGTCGTCCGTCTCTTGATCCTGCTGGCGATTTTCGCCTCAATCTTCCTGCTGTCTCAGTTGTTCCTCGGGGCGGCCTGGCAGAACCGGGCGCGCTTTGCCGCGGTTAACCGCCGTTTGCAGATGATCCGCGAAGGCACCGACCGCGAGGAAATCATCGCCCGGCTGCGCAAGCATGCGCCCAGCGATTTCGCCCAATATCCGCCAATCGTAGCCGGCTTGTTGCAGTCGGTCCAGCGCGTGCTGTTCGCCGCGGCGGTGCCTTACAGCTTTGCGCAGGTGCTGGGCGTGATGGGCATGGCCTTCCTGGTCGTCTTTGTGGTCATGCTGGTGGCGGTCAGTTATGCCGGGCTGCTGCTTGGTCCGGGGGTCGTGCTGATCCTGTTCATCCTGGCCGCCGCCATCGCCATTGCCCTGCCGATCCTGGTAATGAGCCGGATTGCGCAGAACCGGCGCAAGCGCATCGAACAGCAATTTCCGGTTTCGCTCGATGTCTTCGTCCGCGCCCTGCGCTCAGGCCACCCGGTTGCCGCCGCGATCGATCTGCTGACCCGCGAAATGGATGACCCGATCGGCAGCGAATACGGCCTCGTATCAGACGAAATCGCCTATGGCGCGGAGCTGACCGATGCCATCGCGGGGATGGCGGAGCGCTGGGATCTTGACGATATGCGCATGTTCGTCGTCTCGCTGACGGTGCAGATGGAAACCGGGGGCAACCTCGCCGAGATCCTTGAAAATCTCTCCGATGTCATCCGCCAGCGCGCCAGCCTCTACATGAAAGTTCGGGCGCTCAGTTCCGAAGGCCGGATGACCGGGTGGATGCTGACGGTG
>JANONQ010000275.1:0-1521 GCA_031420935.1 Novosphingobium sp.
TCGTCCAGGGTGTTCGCCAGCGCGTCGGTGAGGTGTCGTTCCAGCCAATCGGCGATTGCGCTGTCGCCAGCGTTTTCGGTGATGAGGATTTGCGCCATAGCGGCGGGCATAGCACCGGCTGCGCGGTCAAGGAACGCTCGCCGCGGGAGCTTACACTCCTGCCCTTCGCCCGGGCCTACCCGGCAATAGACGCCAAAAACCAGACCCGCTGCTCGGCCTGATCGGTCCAGTCGTCGACCAGCCCTTCGGTCGCATTGTCGCCGGCAGCTGTGGCCGCATCCTTGGTAGCGCGCAGCGCCGCGACCAGCGCCTCGTTGTCGGCATGCAGTTCGCTGACCATGGCCATGGCATCGAGCGCGGTGTCGTCCTGGTCCTTGATCCGGGCATTCGCCGCAATCGACCCGATCGAGGTCAGCGTATTGGCGCCGTTCTTGCGCACGCGCTCGGCGATGAGGTCGGTCAGCGCGAAAATCTCCGTGGCCTGCGTGTCGAACAGCAGGTGCAGATCATGGAAGTTCGGCCCGCGAACGTGCCAGTGGAAATTCTTGGTTTTGAGATAAAGCGCGAAGCAATCGGCGAGCAGGGCGTTCAACTGCGCGATCAGCATCGGCTTGGCATTGGCTCCAGCGGCGGCGTTCATAGTGTCTGCTCCGTTTGGTGAGGCATCTCTATACCGCATCTCGCCCAAATGAAGTTGCGACATATACCGCCTTCTTTGATCGCAATTTCCGATTATAAAATGCCAAGTGCCTGAAGGCTCAACCAGCCTGCCAGGACCAGGAGCGCTGCACCGATCACGCGCCTCGGCCGGCGCAGGAGCCGCCAGGTGAAAATCTCCGGCACCACCCAGGCGCAGCCGAGCAGAACCATGCCCCCGGCCGCGCCGCCAATGGCGCTGGGCAAGGGCGCGTTGACGGCCAGTGCTATCCCGAAGATCAGAAACCGTGCGGCATCGGTCAATTGCTGCGCGGCCAACACGATTGTCAGCGCGCCAATCGAATCGGTGGGCTCCGCCGCCTGACGGGCAGGGCGCAGCAGCAACGCCTCCAGCCCGGCAAAGCCCAGCGCCAGCGCGGCAAGGAACAGCCGCGCATCGCTGTTCAGCGTCGGGGCGACCAGCGACGCGGCCCATCCGGCAAAGGCGGCGGTAGCAGCGCTGACGCCGAAACCAGTCAGCAGCATGCCTGGCCGCGAGCCTTGACTCCGCGCCAGCGCGGCAACCGCCAACTGGTCGCGCGCGCCGGTGCCGGCGAGCAGCACGGCGATAAAGGTCAGCATGAAGCCGGTCACACGGCAACAGACATCGATGACGGTGGAGCGGTGAAGGGAACCGCGAAATCGTCTGGAAACGTTGAATAACCGTCATTCATCACTCACCACGCAATTGACGTACCCCCAATCATACCCCCAATCCTGCCGGATGAAGGTGAATGACTGCGGTCAACTGGGCCCCTCAGTATCCGGCCGGCCGTCCCCCTTCATGCCGTACAGGTCGCGTTGGAAGCCGTGGAAGGTTGAGCG
>JANONQ010000276.1:0-5157 GCA_031420935.1 Novosphingobium sp.
GCCATCACGGCATCCTCAGCTTGCCGGGCGCCATGCGCAGCCGGGCGTTACCATTGAGCGCGATCGTCCGCGCGACAAGATCGGCGTTTATCGCGTTGGCCGAGAAAGTGCCAGCCGGAATGGCGCCCGCGATCCCGCCCGAGCCGGTGATCCGGCGGCGGCGCAGATCGACCGTGACGCCGCGCGCGGTCATCCGGTAGCCATCGGCAGCCGTGACCAGCACCGGCCCATCAACCCGCACCGAATTGCGGTCGAAATCATAGGCACCGCCTGGCGCGGAAATCCGTGCCTCGCCGTCGGCAAGCTGCAGCGTGGCGACCAGATCGTCCATCTGCACAATGGGATCGCTGGCCGAAACCTGCGCCGCGCTGCCCGCTGTCACCAGAAAGCTGCGGCCGAGATTGTCCCTGCCGCGATAGGCGGCCTGGGCGACACGGAGGCGATCCTGGGCGATGGCCACCTTGTTGCGGTCGAGCAGGAAACTGATCTCGCCGCGCGGGCCCAGCGGAGTTAGGATCATCACGGCGGCGACCAGTCCGATCAGCGCGGGCAGCGCCGTCGCGAGGAAGCGGATCAGTTTGTCGTGGAACCCGCCCGGCGTGGCAAAGGCCCGGCGGCGGTCACGGATGATGTCGGCAGCCTGGGTCATCGGGGGGCCGGCTAGGAAGCCTCAGGCGGATTCGTGGCTGAAGATGTCATGCTCGGCCCAGCCGGCCAGGTCGAGGCGGGCGCGGGCGGGCAGGAAGTCGAAGCACGCCTGGGCCAGCGCGCCGCGCCCCTCGCGCTCCAGCCGCTCGACCAGGATGGCATGCATGGCGTGAAGAAAGCGCACGTCGGACGCGGCATATTCGAGCTGCGCCTCGGAAAGTTCCGCAGCCCCCCAGTCGCTCGATTGCTGCTGCTTCGAGACTTCCTTGCCAAGCAGTTCTTTGACCAGATCTTTCAGGCCATGCCGGTCGGTATAAGTGCGCACCAATTTGCTGGCGATCTTGGTGCAGAACACCGGCGCTGCGGTGACCCCGAGATAATGCTCGATCGCGGCAAGGTCGAAACGGGCGAAGTGGAACAGCTTGAGCCGCGCCGGATCGGCCAGAACCGCCTTGAGGTTCGGCGCGGCATAGGCGCTGCCGGGCGCAAAACGGACGAGGTGCTCGTCGCCCTCGCCATCGGAAATTTGCACCAGGCACAGCCGGTCACGCGGGGTGACGAGACCCATGGTCTCGGTATCGACCGCGACTGCGCCAGGTGCGAGCACGCCAGCGGGGAGATCTTCTTGGTGGAGATGGACAGCCATATGGCCAAGGTGCTTAGGCCGAACCGCGCGGCGAGGGAAGTCCTGCCTGACGCAGGAGACGTCCAGCTTGTCGGTAAGCGAAGCAGTTCCCGAAAGCTGGAGGCTGGCGCTGGAGCCGGCGTTATGCAGCCGCGAGGGACGCGCGCTCGGTACCTTCCTCAAAGGTGAGGAGGATGCCGGCAAGCGCATCTATCCGCCGCGCGGGCGCCGCTTTGCCGCCTTGGCCCTGACTCCGCTCGATGCGGTCAAAGTGGTTATCCTCGGGCAAGACCCCTATCACGGGGCGGGGCAGGCGAACGGGCTGTGCTTTTCAGTAGCGCCGGGTGTTAAAATTCCGCCGTCGCTGGTAAATATCTTCAAGGAACGGGCGAGCGACCTCGGCCTGCCCCGGCCCGGCCACGGCAACCTCGAGAGCTGGGCGCGGCAGGGGGTATTGCTGCTCAACACGTCGCTTACCGTGGAAGAAGGCCGCGCCGGATCGCACCGGCAGGTCGGTTGGGAGGCGATCACCGATGCGGCGGTGGCGGCGGTGGCGGCCAAGGCGGAACCGTGCGTGTTCCTGCTGTGGGGCAGCCATGCACGGGAAAAGGCGGCGCGGGTGCCGGGCCTTGCCGATGGCCGCCACCTGATCCTTACCGCCCCCCATCCAAGCCCGCTGTCCGCCTACGCCGGCTTCTTCGGCTCCAAGCATTTCAGCCAGGCGAACGCGTTTCTTGAGACGGAGGGGAGAGGCGGTATCGACTGGCGGTTGTGATGCCGTCGCCGGGCGCACCCTATCGCCCTCTGCCGAATGCGGGATAACGCCGGGGGAGGCAGCGAGGCGGACGGGGTGGCCGGCGCTGGTTTGCCTGACACGACAGGCCTGGTTTTGCGTGACTTCCTTGCGAACGGCGGGCGAGGCTCACACTTTGTCTCGCCAACTCGGCCCTGCGTGCGAGGCGGCAGCGGGGCGGGCTCGCGCTCTTGCCGCTGACCATCGGGGCATACCCCGGGTTCCGGGCCGGAGATCGCCGGCCGCTCCTCGCATCGTTAATTGCGGACGCTTCCGCTGGGGGAAGCACCGGCCACTGCGCGGGGTCACAAAGGCGAAGCGCTTTCCCGCCCCCGCACCCGTCGCTCGGTCATTGCTGACGGCGGGGCGTATAACCGATATGGTTATTTATGTCAAGTGGATTTGCGGTGGACGAACGCTGGGCTGCCCGGGCGCTGTGCTTCGCCGACGACCGCCGCATCCATCTCTGCGAGTGACAGCACTGGCCCGTCATGCCGTAGCGAGCCGTAGACCGCGTCGATCGCGGTTTCGGGGAAGGCGGGTGTTGTTCTGAGCTTCCCCTTGGTCGGGATCGCTGTGTTGATTTGCGGCCGTGCAACCACTTGCGGCTCCCTTGGTAAAACGTATGCAGGATAAGCTTCCTGGCATCTTCAGGCCACATTTATTAGAAGGGGATGTCGTCGTCAGAATTGTCGGCGAAGTCTCCACTGCGCGCAGGAGCGGGAGCACCCCAGCCACCAGAACTTTTTCCGAACCCTGCGGGCGGCAGAACTTCTTCCTCCTCCTCTTCGGTGTGCGAGAGTTCAATCAGCCCATAAGTAGCGGGAGCCGTCCGGACGAAGATCTCGCTATTCCGGACGTAGGCGGCGAGGGAGCTGTTGAGCGATGCCTTAGCGTCGCGCGTTACATCCCTGCCCATGGCTCGCAGTATTTCGTCGAGATGGACTGGCTCACCGCGCTCAAGAATCAATTCGCGCGTTTGATCGACCAAGCTACCCTTCCGGAGCTTTGTTTCCGCAGCGTCTTCAGGCTCATTTCTGCTTACGATCTTGAGCACGTCTCGGAGCGCCTTGGCATAAACCTTCGCTTCCTTGATCTTGCCTTCGAGCGCGACAATCTCGGCCTCTTTCCGCCGTAGCTGATCTTCAATGGCTTTTTGCTCGCGCACCCATCGACTCCC
Source organism: Novosphingobium sp. (assembly GCA_031420935.1). Taxonomy (GTDB): domain Bacteria; phylum Pseudomonadota; class Alphaproteobacteria; order Sphingomonadales; family Sphingomonadaceae; genus Novosphingobium. The sequence continues at coordinate 3,247 of JANONQ010000276.1, forward strand.
GCGTGTGATAGCTGTATGTGATGGGATAAAGGAGGTTGTCCCACATGGCAAGAGAGCTAATCGAGCATCCGTTGGCGCAGCAGACCATGAAGCGAATGGAAGGCGCGAAGCGGCAAACCCCTGGCGGACAGGATTATTGGCTGGCCCGCGAGATCGCCGAAATCCTAGGCTATCGGAAGTGGCAGAATTTCCACGACAACGTTGTCGCAAGAGCGCGCGAGGCGATTGAGGCTACTGGAGGGGACGCGTCACACCATATTGCCGAGACCAGTAAGATGGTGGGAGTCGGCGAGGGCGCCCGGCGACGCGTAGTGGAATATTTCCTGACTCGTGCTGCCTGTTATCTCATCGCTATGAATGGGGAACCATCCAAGCCCGAGGTCGCTGGAGCGCAGGCTTACTTCGCTATCCAAACCCGCAAGCAGGAGATTTTGGAGGTAGAGGTCAAAGATCGCGCGCGACTTCACAAACGGGAAAAAGTTACCGCCGCTCTAAAGCGCGTCTCGGACGTGGCCAAGGACGTCGGCGTGACGCGCTACGACTACTTCCACGGCGCGAAATACGACGGCCTCTATGAGATGAGCGCCAAAGAGGTCGGCCGCCACAAGGGCCTGCGGTATGGCGAGAGCCTGCTAGACCGTGCCGGGCATCTGGAGCTTTCTGCTCATGCTTTTCAAGCCGATCTTGCTGCCGAGAAGATATTGAACGACGAAATATCCGGCGAGGCTCGCGCGATATCGATCAACCGGGAAGTGGCGCGACGAGTCCGGAAGCTCGTTATTTCGGAAGCCGGCCGGGCTCCCGAGGACTTACCGCTTGAGCCTGAACCCATCCAGGCCGTCCGAAAACGCATTAAGGCGCCGTCCCCGCAGCTACCTACCACTCCGAAAAAGTGATGTGTTGCCGAGCATGACCGACCCAAAGCCATCCCAGCTCGACAAGTTCAAGAAGCTCGCCCGCGAGCTAGAGGCGGACGAGGACGAGGCGCGTTGGGATGATCGGCTAATGAAGGTGGTGAAGGCCTCCTTCGCCGGAAAAGCCGGAATGAAGTTAGCGCTCGGCCTACTATTCGTTACCGTTCCAACGGCGGCAGTCGCGCAGGCAGCGCCCTACAAGCTAATTATAACATGGTATCAATCCGACCTAACGGTCATTGACTACCCCTCGTTGGCACGATGCGAACAGGCTAAGTTGGCAATTGAAGCGGAAATCCAGAAGCGAAAGCGAGAGAATGATGCTTTGGCCCCGCCGGGCAGCATCGTGATTGGCAAATCGCCTAATGGAGCATTCTGCATGCCGGGCTAATGTGTTTGTAATAATCCTCCGCGCAATTTTCTTGCTTTCTCCCGCAACACCCCGTAATGGCGCTCCCAGCAATCGGCGCGGGCCTTGTTCCGCCGCAGTCCCGGCAGCGTGAGGTCTCGCGTTTCAACGCATCCAGACCAGCCCGGACTTACGGTCGCCGTATTCGCTGAAGCTTCCTTCTTCACGCAGGGTCGCAACACACGAACCCTTGCTTGCGCAAGCGGCACCATGCCGCGCGCCCGCATTCCATATTGATGCTTCGACAGGCTCAGCACAGTCGGTCAAGCAGATGAAAGAGTCTTAAATAATGTCCTATTTTACCGACCTTGGCCTGGCCGAGCCTCTCATTCGTGCGCTCGAGACCAAGGGCTATTCCGATCCCACCCCGATCCAGAAGCAGGCAATCCCGGCGCTGCTCAAGGGGCGCGACCTGCTCGGCATTGCCCAGACCGGCACCGGCAAGACCGCGGCCTTTGCGCTGCCTTCGCTCCACCGCCTGGCAGCTGATCCCAAGGCGCGCAACAATGCCGCCTGCCGGATGCTGGTGCTCTCGCCAACCCGCGAGCTTGCCGCCCAGATCGCCGATAACATGCGCGGCTATGCCAA
>JANONQ010000277.1:0-2509 GCA_031420935.1 Novosphingobium sp.
AAGCGCAAGAAGAGCGCCGATGCCTTCCTCGCCGAGCTGTCCGCCCTCACCCCCGGCGATCTGGTGGTCCACCTGGGCCACGGCATCGGGCGGTATGAGGGGCTGCAATCGATCCCCGTGGGCAGCTCGCCGCACGATTGCGTCGCGCTCACCTATGCCGGGGGCGACAAGCTGTTCATCCCGGTCGAGAACATCGACGTGCTCTCGCGCTTCGGCAGCGAAAACGACGGCGTCGCATTGGACCGCCTTGGCGGCGAGGCCTGGCAGCGGCGCAAGGCGCGGCTGAAGGAGCGCATCCGCGAGATTGCGCATGAATTGCTCAGGACCGCCGCCGCCCGCGCCCTGCGCCATGCCACCGTGCTGCTGCCCGAGCAGGCCGCCTACGACCAGTTCGCCGAGCGCTTCCCCTGGGAGGAGACCGACGATCAGGAGCGCGCGATCGAGGACGTTCTGTCCGACCTGGCCGAGGGTAAGCCGATGGACCGGCTGATCTGCGGCGATGTTGGCTTCGGCAAGACCGAGGTCGCGCTGCGCGCCGCGTTTGTGTCCGCCATGGCCGGCCAGCAAGTCGCGGTGGTGGCGCCGACCACGCTGCTCGCCCGCCAGCACTTTACCGGCTTCACCGAGCGCTTTGCCGGCTTCCCGCTCAACATCGGCCGCCTCTCCCGGCTGGTGCCCGACAAAGAGATGCGCGAAACGAGGGCCGGGCTCACCGACGGAACCATGGACATCGTCATCGGCACCCATGCGATCCTGTCGAAGACCGTCAGTTTCAAGCGGCTCGGCCTGGTCGTGGTCGATGAGGAGCAGCGCTTCGGCGTCACTCACAAGGAAAAGCTCAAACAGCTGCGCGACAATGTCCACGTGCTGACGCTCACCGCCACGCCGATCCCGCGCACCTTGCAGATGGCGATGTCTGGCCTGCGCGAGCTATCCACCATCCAGACGCCGCCGGTCGACCGGTTGGCGGTGCGCACCTATGTCATGGAGTGGGACGACATGGTGATGCGCGAGGCGCTGCTGCGCGAACATCACCGCGGCGGGCAGTGCTTCATCGTCGTCCCCCGCATCGCCGATATGCCCGACCTGGAGGAATGGCTGCACCGGACTGTGCCCGAGGTGAAGGCGGTGACCGCCCACGGCCAAATGAGCGCCGGCGAGGTCGAGGAGCGGATGAGCGCGTTCTATGAGGGCAAATACGACGTGCTGCTGTCGACGACGATTGTCGAAAGCGGCCTCGACATTCCCTCGGCCAACACCATCATCATCCACCGCGCCGACCGCTTCGGCCTTGCCCAGCTCTATCAGCTGCGCGGGCGGGTCGGCCGCTCGAAGCTGCGCGCCTACGCTTACCTCACCACGCCCACCGATACCGCGCTCAGCGAGGTCGCGGAAAAGCGGCTCAAGGTGCTGAGCGATCTCGATAGTCTGGGCGCCGGTTTCCAGCTCGCCAGCCACGATCTCGACATCCGCGGCGCCGGCAATCTGCTCGGTGACGAACAGTCGGGCCATATCCGCGAGGTTGGCTTCGAGCTGTACCAGTCGATGCTGGAGGACGCGATTCTCGCCGCCAAGGCGGGGGAGATTGGGCTGGAGCGGGAACGCTCGGCGCTCAACCCGCAGATCACCGTCGATGCGCCGATCATGATCCCGGAAAGCTACGTGCCCGATCTTGCCGTGCGCATGGCGCTTTACCGCCGGCTAAACGATGCCGAGGACGAGGCCGCCATTGAGGGTCTGGCCGCCGAGATGATCGACCGCTTCGGCCCGCTGCCCGATGCCACCGCCAATCTGATCAAGCTGATCGGGATCAAGCGCATGGCGATCGACGCCAACATCGCCAAGATCGATGTCGGTGCGAAGGGCACGCTGGTCAGCTTCCACAACGATAACTTCCCCGACCCCGCAGGCCTCATCGCCTATGCCAAGCGGCTGGAAGGCACGATCAAGCTGCGGCCCGACAGCAAGATCGTCGTCACCCGCCACTGGGCCGACCCCAAGGCGCGGCTCAATGGCCTGTTTCAGCTGACCAAGGGGCTAAGCGCAATCGCGCGGAAGGCTGGGTGACCTTCCCGCGACGAGTACGGCAATCGCATTTAGGGAAACCTTCGCCATTCTTCGTCACCCTGAACTTGTTTCAGGGTCCATCGTGCCGCAGGCTCGAAGCAATCAGTATTGGCGCAAGACTGTGAGGCTTGCTGCCGAAAAACTAGCTCCGGACGCGCGGCAAAATGGATCCTGAAACAAGTTCAGGATGACGAGGAAAGATAGACCGGATGCATATGCGATAGCACCTCCGCCGATGGGGAGATTGTCACAATAGACACAAGGCTTTTTTCTACCCTTCCGCCAGCTCTGCAAACGCTGCCGCACTCATCGGCTTGGCCCGCACGAACCCCTGGTAAAATTCGCAACCCTCGTTCGCGACCAGCACCCGCTGGGCCTCGCTTTCGATCCCCTCGACGATCACCCCGAGGCCAAGCGCCCGCGCCATGGCGACGATGCCCCG
>JANONQ010000278.1:0-4250 GCA_031420935.1 Novosphingobium sp.
GAGAGGCCACGGAATTGTCGTCGGTCTGCACGACGCGGGGCGCAGTGGTTTCGACGACGCCCATCAGCAGCGGCCAAACAAAATATGCAGCGACTGCCGCAAGTATCAGGAACAGCGGTAGCCATGAGGTCCGCCGCTGCACCGCATAGGCCGCAATAAAGACGAAGCCGCCCAGGATGGGTGATCGGGTGGCGCAGACGAGGGATGCTGCAAAGAGTGCCAGCAGCGCAGGCACTACGAGGGGATCGGCTCCGTTGGTGGTACCCCGCAGCCTGTTTCGCACCGCGACAAAGGCCGCGAAGGCGAGGCATAGGTGCGTCGAGAGCTGGATCGCCGAGTAGGACAAGCCGGACGGCCGACGCTCCAGGAGGTTCAGCCCTTCGATCTCTTCGGATGATAGTGGCCCGAGTGCACGCCGCAATGCCCAGGCCGACTGGATGTCCATCATCTGCGCCACTGCGACACAGGCGCTCGCTCCGATGACCGCGACGATCGCAATCGCACATGCGCGGGCTCCCGCAACCTGCGCGAGGATCGCCGCGACCAAGATGGTAGCCGCCGCTTGCAGGTGCACCTCGGCCAAGCTGCGCAAAATAGCGGAGGCAGGTGCTCCATTCGCGACGCTGACGAAGACGCCCAGGACCGCGAGACCGGCGGCCAAGGTAAGCAAAAGAAGATTCTTCTCAAGCATCCTCTTCGCAACGTCAAAGTAGAAAAGGACGGTTAGGATCAGCACTCCTCCGGTGGCAAGGCCGCGGATCGGAAACCACCCGATCTTGAACGAATTCAGCGCTATGGTGGCCGTCAGTAGCGCCGCGAACGCAAACACCGCAACGCCTCGCCCGACCGCGTCGGCCGGACGGTTCAAATTTGGAACGGCAAGCCCGTAGTGACGGGGCTGTCCATATGATCCAACCGGGCTCGGGCTCGCCAAACGGTTCACGCCGATCAGCTCGCGTGCCCGTACGTGTAATAATCGTGCCCACCGTAGCGAACTCCGGCGGACCTCGCGTAAAATTTGGTGATGACGCCGCTCAGCGCCACCATGACGACAAAGCGCGGCCGATAGACGGCGGCGAAGAGTTCTTCCAACCCCGTGCGCCCGGGATCCCGCCTTTGCAGCGGAACGAGTTCCAAATCCGCAAAAGATTTGGCGGACGTAATCGCCCTACCGGAAGTCGTGATTGGCTTGTTCATGCTGATGCCCCTTCACTGGCTCGCCGAAAGCGTTTCAATCTTTTGTATCATACTAAAGATGTTGAGCAACCCTTGACCGAAGGAGGGTGTCGCGCCCCGCGGCTTCGAAGCGTAAGCTCCCAAAATCGACCGTGTCGCCCGAAATCACCCTGGGATCTGCAGCCGTGCCCGGCGCACTGGCGGCGACATTGAAGCAGGCCGACCTCGCCCCGTCCGCTACGCGGAAGATCAGCGCCTGATCAAGTGCAGCGACTGGTGACGGGGCTTGAGCAAGAGCGTGCGGGGAGGCCCCCGAAGGCGGCGCATCGCTGGTAGGAAGCGGCGGAGACGAAGTCCGCTAAAACTTCAAAAGGGGAGATTAGCATCCGTTGCTAATCCCCCCTTGAGTTATCCAGCAAAGCCCTACTTGGTCTGGACTAGAGACATGCTCAGATTCGGAGCTAGCCCCTTAGATCATCAAGAAATTGGCGGCGCTGAGGTCCAAGCCAGTCTGAAGCTGTGCGAAGACGATCGCAGATCCATTGCCGTTTCCGTCGGCGTCATAGGACAGATGACCCGTGTTACTGTCGTAGGCCAGGAAGTCGTTGGCGTCGTTGGCCTTGGCGCCGGGGCCGTCCTCAAGGTTGGTGCCATAGATCTTGATCGGGCTACTCAGCGAGCCAGAGCGCAAGCTCGTGAAGATCGCATCGTCCAGGTAGAAGACATCCTGTGCCGGATTGAAATCCAGGATCTGGTCGATGCTCCCGAACGCCGTGTCGAACACGAACTTGTCATTGCCCGCACCACCGATCAGCTGATCGCTTCCGCCCTTGCCGTAGAGCAAGTCGGCGCCAGCGCCGCCCGAGATCTTATCGACGCCGGCCGTGCCCTTGAGCGTGTCGTTGCCGCTTGTGCCGTCGATGATGTTGGTCCCGGCCTCGGGCGCCGGAACGGGCGAGGGCGGTGTCGGCACACCCGGGGTTTGCGCGCCGCTATGCTCCGCAAGCCACTTGCCTTTTTCGCTTTGCAAGAAGTCGCGGGCTTCCTGGCCCTGGAGGATGGTGAAGCCCTTGGGAGGCAGCGGATAGTTCGACGGGAACGGCGTGTCCGACAGGTTCAAATAGTAGTTGCCGGACGACTCGGTGAGGTTGGCCCATGCTTCCTTCAGCCGCGACATGCCGATGTGGGTGGGGTCCTGGACCGCGATGATGGAGTTGATGATTTTCAGGTCCGGGTTGTTCTCCGGGTTGGTGGTGTTGAACTTGAACGGCGAGCCATGAGTCATCACGCCGTTATAGAGATAGTCCTTCATGATGATGATGCTGTCATCGACGGTCAGGACGCCGTGAGCCGACTGGTCGTTGACCGTGGCTAAGCCGACGAACACGCCATCGAACAGGCTGTCGCGCAGGGTCCCGGTCGCCGCGAAGTCGTTCTCGATCGCGTCGTCGCGGATGTTGTGCATGTACACGTCCTCGATCAGCCAGCCATTCGAGTTGCCGTCGGCGACGTTGAGTGTGGCGTCAGGGATGAAGCGGATGCCATCCCACGTGCCGTCGATGTGGACGTTGCGGATCGTCGTGTTGGGGCTGTCGCTGATCCGGAAAGCAGTCGAATGATGGTTGTAGGCGGTCTGCCAATCCGCAGTCTGGGAGACCTCGCCCCAGAACTCACCGCCATTGATGGTGATGCCAGTGGAGTCGTAAATGTTGATCGACGGCACGGTTTCCTTGGCAGCAATATGCCAATCTGCGGTCGTTGCGTCGACCGTCGTGTTTGACGCGTTCCTAACCCAATATTCATTATACCCGTAGTCGCCAGTTAGCGTAACATAAGCCATGTAAAACTCCTCCCCACCCTGCTTGGTAAAGACTGCCCCCAGTCAGTTAAGATCGGCCTAAGCCAGTTGGTTACCGAATTTTGGTCCTCCACGATTCAGGCGACTTGCGATGCCAAGCGCGCCACGCGGCCACCTTGCCTCGACAGGTCAAGGCCGAACGAATTCGCACGACGGGGCAACGGCTGCGACCGATCCTGACCGCGAACCCATCGCTCTTTAGAAGGGGGCGGGCGGACGGCTGCCATGGCCTCGTTTGCGTGGGGCGGGAGTTAGCGACGGTGGTGCGGGGAGGCAAGTTGGCCTCCGCGGGCCTTGCCGGTCGCCAAATCGCACTTGAAGACGGAGATCGCATAGTAAGATGAGGTACCGATAAAGGTATAACACTCTACGGCATCACGTTAAGGTAAATATAATAATATGAAGTTCTGCCCGTAGTGCCTTATGTATAAATATACTGGCGCGGTCTATTAAGGACACGGAGCGGACTAAAATTAGACGATACATACATATGATATACGAGCATAAGGATAACTTACTGAAATAGTTCACTTTTGCGCTTAATTGGTAGATATATCTTTCCTTGTACTTGCGGTCGTCTGAAGCCAAAAAGGCGTGTCACGCCCTTCGAGGCTCGCAGGACACGCCGACGCGTTAGGAAACCGCGACCGGCGGAGAAAAAGTTCGGGAACCTTTTTGAAAAGCAGGATTTTAGCTTGCCGGCTCGGGCGAATCATGCCGCCTAGGGCGCCGCCGTTCGGACTGGTTTCCCGATCTCGGGGAATGGCCGCGGGCTTTTCTTAGCGCGCAGGGCGATTGTCATCGGTCGCGCGCCGAGCTTCCGCTCAAGCCGGACAGCCTGATTTCTCAGGCGCTTGGCAGATCGATTTCACATAGACCAGTCGCCATTCCACAGACCGAGGCTGCGGCCAGACCAAGCGAATGTCCCATCCCCGTCAAACGCGGTGACGGCGGGCGACCGCCCTTCGTTCCGTCCCCGTAGGCTAGCGCCGCGACCAGTGTCGGGCGAAAAATGTCGAAATCGACGATCCGCTGCAGTGCCTCCAACGGATCACCATATGCCGAAAGCCGCTTCAGGCCGCCTCGAAAAATAGCCCCTTCCCGGCGCGATGAAAATTCGATTCAAGGATGCTGAACCTGCGAGGGAGTTTGCATCATGGGCCAGCCGGGATTTTTCGATTTGCAGCACCGCTATGAAGGTCTGGACGCCAAGTCT
>JANONQ010000279.1:0-2785 GCA_031420935.1 Novosphingobium sp.
ATGGTCGGGATCGAGCAGGGGCGTTTGCTTACTGTCGCCGGCAGTGTGCCGATGGATGCTGCCGTGCCGGCGGCGCGGCGGCAGGCGCCCGCGGGGACAATCATCGAAACCTGCCCCGGCGCTGCCGCCATCGTCGATGAGATTGCCGGGCGGTTGGCGGTGCAGGGCGGGGCGGCGCTGCTGATCGATTACGGCTACGACGAGGCCCGGACCGGATCGAGCCTGCAGGCAGTGCGCGCGCACCGTAAGGTCGATCCGTTCGAAGCGCCCGGAGATTGCGATCTCACCGCCCATGTCGATTTCGCCGCGCTGGCAGAGGCGGCGCAGGCGCGGGGGGCCAAATGGCTGGGCACAGTGCCGCAAGGCCGCTGGCTGCGCGAACTCGGCATCGAAATGCGCGCCGACACTCTTTCAGCCTACGCCCCGGAACAGGCCGACGCGCTCCAGGCGGGCAAGCATCGACTGATCGGCGACGACCAGATGGGCCTGCTGTTCAAGGTGATGGGCCTCGCCGCGCCAGGCTGGCCGGATGGGGCAGGGTTCTCCCAACCATAGAAATAGCCCCCGGGGGCCGCTTATCGGATTGCACCCCCTTGGCCCCGCCAAAGATCAGCGCATTGGCAGCGAAGAAAGGCGCGTCTGCACAGAGTGACATGGAATTCTCCACCCTTACTGATTCTTGTTGCTTCGCGTTTATGTTGACGCAATCGCTACTGTCCAGAAAATCAGAAATTCGCGCAATACTCTTGAGGCCAAAGGAAGGAGCACGGGATGCCGCCCGAAATTATCGCCCTGATCGACAAGCCCTGGCTGCTCGCCGCCGTTTTGGTGTGGGGGGCATTGTGCGGCATCGCGGTGGCAAAATGGGATGAACATCTCAGACGCGCGAAAGGCCGGGCCTATTGGCGTGGCCGGCGCGGCGACTCTGGCAAGGCGACGGTGGTACAGGGTCTGGGGAAACCGCTTAAACCGGTGCCGCTCAAGGGGACACCCGAACGTGCTGCCTTGGATGCCGCGGATCAGCTGCGGATTGTAATGGGCGCGCAGTTCAAGCCCCGAGCACTGCTCAACAAGCCCGAACGCAGGGTGCTTTCCCATCTCGACCGCATTCTTGTCGAAGACGCACCGGGCTGGAGAGCGATGGGGCAAGTGTCGCTGGGTGAAATCCTCGCCAGCGATGATGGCGAGGCCTATTGGGCAATCAATTCCAAGCGCGTCGATATACTGATTGTCGACGCAGAGTGTACGCCGCTTCATGCCATTGAGTTTCAGGGCGAGGGACATCACCTGGGGACGGCAGCCGCACGTGACGCGGTCAAACGAGAGGCACTTCGCCGGGCCGGCATCGGCTATGTCGAGGTCATGAGCGGCGATACACCGTCCGAATTGCGCGGCAAGATCCGCAAGCTCGCTGGGCGCGCGGCAGCACAATAGATTGGCAGGGCCTGGAGCCGAATTGCGCGGCAAATGCAGTGGTGTCAGCGCAGGGCGATGCGGATGCAGGCCGGGACGGAGCGCGGTGCGAGCGAGCTGAAGCCGGGCCGCGTTTCGGGCGCGGCGGCGGACAGGTCGGTGCAGGCTGGGCCGTGTGGTGGCCCTGCGAGCGCGGCAGAGGCAAGCCCGCCCAGCACCAGGACCCCAAGCCCGACCCATGCCTTCCAGTTCATGCCTGCGCAACTCATGCGTCCTCCATGGCATGTCGCGATTGCCTGCCGGTGAATCGATCTGGTTGACGGACAGGGCTAACTCATTAACCTCCTACCACACCGCTCGCGGCAGGATCGCTCTCCCGCCAGTTCGGCGTTGGCGTGCGGGCCCCTGCAAGAAGGAGGCTAGACATGAACGAGCCAGTGCAGCCGGAACAGCCGGTTTCTCCCGCAGGGCAGGAGCCTGAACAAGTGCCGAGTTCAAACGTCGCCGGTTTCGCGTTCAATCGGCCGACCATTGTCAGCTTGCTCTACCTTGCCTCGCCGCTGCTCGGCGTCACCGCCATTATCGGCGTGGTGCTGGCCTATGTCTGGCGCGGCGAACCGCACGAGGACTGGGAAAGGTCGCACTACACCTATGCGATCTATACATTCTGGCTCGCTTTGATCGGCACGGTGGTCAGCCTCGTGCTGATGATGGTGCTGATCGGCTTCCTGACGATCATCGCGGTCGGCGTGCTGGCCCTGGTGCGCAGCGTGCTGTTGCTGGTTAACGCGCAGCGGCGCGAGGCGATGCCCAATCCGCAAACCTGGCTGGCCTAGCCGGGGAACCCGAAGGCCCGCTCAAACGTACTGTCTTCATAGACTTGCGCGATCTTGCGCGAGTGCGGAGACATTCCATGCCCCCCAACCCCCAGACCCCCACCAACCGCCGCCCGCCGCCCCAGGCACCGCCGATCCGCGACCTTGCCCACGAGGCGCACAACGCTTCGCAGGACGATGAAAGCGAACAGGCCCAGTCGGTTGCCGGCGAGGCGCTCGGGCGCAGTTACAATTCCGGCGACAGCGAACGCGTGCCGAGCGGCGGCTTCGGCGAGGAGGGCGGCTCTACCCCCGATCTTGTCGATCACATGAAGCAGATGGTGCGCGACGGCCGCATCGACATGAGCGCCTATCGCGGCGAACGCATGGACGACGACGACGAAGACGGCCTCGGTCCCCACGGCCGCGAGAACGACCGACCGCGCGGGGCGGAATAGCCTGGCTGCTACAGCCGGGCGAAGATCGCCAGCGCTACCGTGACCCACAGCGCCAGGACGAACAGCAGGCCGAACATGAATGCGCCGCCCCGGTGCATC
>JANONQ010000280.1:0-4292 GCA_031420935.1 Novosphingobium sp.
CGACGAGGCCCAACTCCTCGCCATCCCTCGCAAACAGCGCGCCGAAGTGCGCAAGGGGCTCGATCAGGCGTTTGATATCGAGATCGGCCGGTCAGAGGGCGACCGCGAGGCCCATTATGCGGTCTATGCCGAAAGCGTCCGCAATCTTGGCACGCCGGTGTTTCCTCGCGCACTGTTCGCTGCGGTGCTGAACCGCTTTGGCGCAGATGCCGACATTCTGACTGTCCGTCATCGCGGCCAGCCGGTCGCCAGCGTGCTCTCGCTCTACCACCGCGGGGCGGTGATGCCCTATTGGGGCGGCGGCACCAGCGCGGCGCGGCGGCACCGCGCCAATGACGCCATGTATTTCGAGCTGATGCGCCATGCCCGCCGGCGCGGCTGCACGAATTTCGATTTCGGCCGGTCGAAAACCGGCAGCGGCGCTTATGCCTTCAAGCGTAACTGGGGCTTTGACCCCGAGCCGCTGAGCTACGCAAGCTGGACCGCACCGGGCGCCGCGCCTCGCAATGCCGATCCCACCAGCGCCGGCCACGCCCTGCAGATCGCAGTTTGGCGGCGCTTGCCGCTGGCGCTGACCAATCTGCTCGGGCCTGCAATTGCGCGGGGGTTGGGGTGATGCGCGAGATCCTGTTTCTGTCGCACCGCATCCCGTTTCCGCCCAATCGCGGCGACAAGATCAGGTCGCACCATATTCTGAAGCGCCTCGCCCGGATCGCGCCGGTGCATGTCGGCACCTTCGCCGATGACGAGTCCGATATGGCCGAGGAAGTCGAGCTGGCAACGCTTGCGCGGAGCTACCGGTTGGTCCGCCGAACCAAGCCACTTATTCTTGCGGGAGTGCAGGCGCTCGCTTCGCGCGAGCCGGTGTGCCTGCCGGCGTTCCAGGATCCGGCGCTGGCAGCCTATGTCGAAGAGGTTCTGGCAAAACATCCGATTTCGACCATCTACATATTTTCGGGCCAAATGGGCCAATATATCCCGGACGACTTCGCCGGCCGCGTCGTCGCCGACTTCGTCGATGTCGATTCGGCCAAGTTCCAGGCTTACGCGGCCAAGCACCGCGGCATGAAGCGGTGGATTTATGCGCGGGAGGCAGAACTGCTGCGGGCCGTAGAGGCGCGACTAGCGGGCAGGGCCGAAATCAGTCTGTTGATTTCGCAGGCCGAGGCCGAGCTTTTTGCCGCGCGGCTCTCACCCGAGGAGCGCCAGAAGGCGGATATCCGGGTGCTAGGCAATGGTATCGATAGCGTTTTATTCGACCCGGTGATGGTCGATGCTGAACCGCAGCTACTCGATTTCGAACCCGGCCGGCTGATTTTCACCGGCCAGATGGATTACCCGCCCAATGTGGAAGCGGCGATCCGCGTCGCCGACCGCATCCTGCCGTTGATTCGGGACCGCATTCCTGCAGCCAGCTTCCACGTTGTCGGCCGCCGGCCCGCTGACGCCCTGTTGGAACGGCATGGCGTCAATGGCTGTCACGTCTGGGGCAGGGTCGAAGACATCCGGCCGTGGTTGAAGGCGGCCGACCTGGCGATGGTTCCACTGGATGTCGCGCGCGGAGTGCAGAACAAGGTGCTTGAGGCGATGTCGATGGGCAAGCCAGTCGTCCTCACGAGTGGCGCCGCTACCGGCATCGACGGGGTCAGTGGCCAGCATTTCGCTATTGCCGACAGCGATGAGGCGCTGGCCGAAGCGGCTGTCGATCTGCTCACCGACGGCCGCCGGGCGCGGATCAAGGGTCTGGCAGCGCGGCGCTTTGTGGTCGAAAATTCCAGCTGGCAACATGCTCTCGCTCCGCTGTTTGAGATCGTTGGCTGGACCGGCCGCGCCGCGCTCGATGCCGCATGACGTGACCGCAACTTTACCGCAGCGCTTGAACCCAGGATGGCATATGCCCTGGCAGTGGCGAGCGCCGCTGCTGCATCTGGCAATTGCCGGGTTGCTGTTGGCTGTCCTGTTCCGCGCCGACTGGGCGGCCATGGCGCAGCAGTGGTGGAACAGCTCGACCTATAATCATATTCTGCTGATCCCGGCGATTGTTGTTTGGCTCGTCCTGCAACGGGCTGAGGCACTGGCCAGAATGACACCTGCTGCCTGGTGGCCCGGTGCGGTGCTGTTCGGCGCAGCTTTGCTGATCTGGCTGCTGGGCGCAATGTCCGACGTGGCGCTGGTCCGGCAATTTGGGGCGGTCGCGCTGCTGATCGCCGCAGTTGTGGTCCTTGTGGGGCCGCGCGTTGGCGCCGCCCTCGCTTTTCCGCTCGGATATCTGTTGTTCCTCGTGCCATTTGGTGACGAGATTGTGCCGCAACTGCAAATGATCACGGCGGGGCTGACGATTGCGCTGGTCCACCTGTCCGCAATTCCGGCGGCGATCGACGGGGTATTCATTGCTACGCCTGCCGGTCTTTTCGTAGTCGCCGAGGCCTGTTCCGGTGTCAAATTCCTCGTCGCCATGATCGCCTTGGGAGTGCTGGTCGCCAATGTCGGCTTCGTCAGCTGGCACCGCCGTTGCGCGTTTCTCGCGCTGTGCCTGGCAATGCCTGTTCTGGCCAATGGCGTTCGCGCCTGGGGGACGATCTATCTCGCGCAATATGTCGGCGCGGAGAAGGCCAGCGGCTTTGACCACATCGTCTACGGCTGGCTGTTTTTCGCCTTGGTCGTTGCCGCAACACTGGGAATTGCCTGGCGCTTTTTCGACCGCCCGGTGGGCACTGCGATGATCGATGCGGACGCGATCGCCGCATCTCGCTTGATCGGCAGGCTGGCGGCTCTGCGCATTAGCGCCGTGGCGGCCTTGCTCCTGCTACTGGCGCTGGGTGTTGGTGCGAAAAGCTGGGTCGCGGCCGCCGATGGCGTTGCCGCACCGCTGCCGCGGCAGCTCTTCCTGCCCGAGGTTCCGGGCTGGCGCCGCGCCGATTATCACCCCCGCGAGTGGTGGCAGCCTCGCGCCAGCGGTGCCGGGCACCGTCTCCTCGGACGGTATGCTGACGGCAGCGGACGGCAAATAGATGTTTTCTTCGCGCTTTACGCCTCGCAGGGGCCGGGCCGAGAGGTTGGCGGCTTTGGCGAGGGCGCGTTGCGGCCGGATAGCGGCTGGGCGTGGCGATCGCCGGGACCGGCAATTGTTGAGGCGACTTCCGATCGGTTGCTAAGTTCAGGTGGCACCGCGCGCCTGGCCCAGACCACTTACCGGACCGGCCCGCTGCTGACCGGCAGCGTTGCCCGCCTTCGCCTTGCCAGCCTGCAGGACCGCCTGCTGCTGCGCGCCCGGCCGACCATGGTCCTGATCCTTTCCGCCGAAGATAAACCGGGGCAGTCAGCCGCGCAGACAGTTTCCGCCTTCCGACAGGCAGCTGGCCCTCAGGGCGCATGGATGGACCGCATCGCGGGCCTCCGCTAGAGCGCCGTGCAATGTGCGGGTTTGCGGGAATTTTCCACTTGTCGACGCCCAAGCCGGTCGACCCCGCGCGGGTCGAGCGGATGTGCGACGCGATTGCCCATCGCGGCCCTGACGGCTCCGGGGTGTGGACCGCACCGGGTGTCGGGCTCGGCCATCGCCGCCTGTCGATCATCGATCTGGCCGGCTCACCGCAGCCGATGGCATCGGCGGACGGGCGGGCGATGCTGGTGTTCAACGGCGAAATCTACAATTTCCGCGAACTGCGCGAGGAATTGCGCGGGCTGGGCGTACAGTTCCGCACCGATGGCGACAGCGAGGTGATCCTGGCCGCCTGGCAGCGCTGGGGATCAAACTGCCTACCGCGTCTACACGGCATGTTCGCCTTTGCGATTTATGACATGGCGCAGCGCAGCCTGTTCCTCGCCCGCGACCGGCTCGGCGTGAAACCTCTGTTCATGGCGCAGCTCAGCGATGGCAGCTTGATTTTCGGTTCGGAGCTGAAGGCGCTGACCGCCCATCCGCTACTGCGCCGCGACGCCGATCCGCTGGCAATCGAGGATTATCTCGCCTGGGGCTATGTTCCTGACACGCGCTCGATTCTGAAGGGCGTCACGAAGCTGGCTGCGGGTCACTCGCTGCTGCTCAGCCACGACGGGCCGATGCCCGCGGCGCAACAATGGTGGGACGTGAGTTTTGCCGGTCGGCGCAGGGAAAAGCCCGCCGATCTGGAGGCCGAACTGCTGCACCTACTGCGCCAGGCGGTCTCATCACGCATGATTGCCGACGTGCCGCTCGGCGCTTTCCTGTCGGGCGGGGTCGACAGTTCGAGCGTCGTCGCCTTGATGGCTGAGGCGAGCGGCAGCCCGGTCAAGACCTGCAGCATCGGCTT
>JANONQ010000281.1:0-2522 GCA_031420935.1 Novosphingobium sp.
AGTTCCTCGTCGTCCACTACGCCTGCACCCAGCGAGAGGTTGTCCTTGATCGTACCGCTGAACAGGCTGGCATCCTGACCGACAAAGCGGAAGGCGGTGCGCAGATCTTGCGGCCGGTACTGCTGGCTGTCGATCCCGTCGATCAGCATCGCCCCGCCGGTCGGCCGATAAAGGCCGCACAGCACCCGGCCGAGAGTCGACTTGCCCGACGCCACCCGGCCGATCACCGCGATCCGGTCGCCCGGAGCGATGGTGATATTTATGCCGGTCAGCGAAGGGGCTGACGCCTCGGGGTAGGTGAATTCGAGATTGTCGAAGCGGATATTCGCCGAGCGCACTTCCGGGGTCAGCGAGGCGCTGCCCTGCCGGCGTTCGTCATCGCCGTCCCATAGCAGCTGGATCGACGCCAGCGTCTGGCGCGCTTGCTGGCCGCGGGTCAGCAGGAAGGCCAGCTGTCCGGCTGGCGCGAGCGAACGCGAGGACAGCATGACGATGGCGATGATCGCGCCCATGGTGATCTTGCCGGCGTCGAACAAATAATAGCCGCCGATGATCAGGGCGATGTTCGAGACCTGCTGAAAGGTCGAGGCCATGCCGATCGCGGTGGAACTGATATCGCGCAGCCGGGCCTGCGAATGCGCGCCCAGTTCGGCCAGCTGGCGCCAGCGGCCAAGCATGACGCCTTCGCCGGCGACGCTTTTGAGCGTTTCCATGCCGGCGACCGATTCGACCAATAAGGTCTGCTGCAAGCCGTAGTCCGCCTGCGCCTCACGCGCGGCCTGCACCACCTGGCGCTGCAGCCGGAAGCCGAGCACGGCCATGATGACGATCGCCACCAGCGGCACCGCGGCGAGCCAGCCGGCGATATAGGCGATTAGCGCGACAAACAGCACGAGAAACGCCATGTCGACAATCAGGACAATGGTGGTTGAAGCAAAGAAGTCGCGCACGATGGCGAATTCCGAGACCCGCGCGACAAGATTGCCGGTATGCCCCTTGCGCTCGGCCAGAGGCGCGGCGAGCAGCTTGGAATAGATCTTCTGCGACAGCTTGAGATCAAGATCCTGCCCGATCTCATCCAGCACCTTGGTGCGGGCCCGCCGCAGCGCATAATCGAGCGCGAAGGCGATGAACACGCCCGCCGCCAGCACCCACAGCGTCGCCTGCGCCCGGTTCGGGATCACCCGGTCATAGACGTTCATCGAGAACAGCGGCAGCGCCAGCGCCAGCAGATTGATCAGCAGCGAGGCGACCAGCACCGGCCAGAACTGGCGACGCGCCTTGTGTAGCTCGCTCCAGAACCAGTGGCTGCGGGCTTTGGTTTCCCACGGCTGCCCGGTTTCCCGCAGCGCGGTGGGATCGCCGAACACGGTGGCGAGCCAACCGCCATACTCGTCACGAAGCCGGTCGAAAGCTTCCCACTGCGCGGCGCCGCTCGCCGGACGCCAGACCAGCATGTCGCCGTCGCGCAGTTCGTGGATGACGACTGGGCCCTGATCGCCGAGCCAGACGATGGCCGGATAGGCGCTGGGCTGACGGGGCAGCTTGGCCGGCCGGTAGGCATCGCAGTTCAGCCCGAGCAGTTCGAGCGCCGGCTCCGCCTGATGGCGCGGCAGGAGGCGGTCCGCGCCGCGGGCCAGGCTCGCCAGCATCGACGGCGCAAAGGAGACGCCGAAGCGCTCGGCCATCTGGCCAAGGCACCCCAACAACGGATCGGTCACGCGGGGCTCACTGATCGGCCCTTCGGCCATCTTCGACTACCTTCGAGTGCGCCGGGCTGTGGCGCGTCCTGCTGCGGCCCAGACTGTTCCGGGCCGCTCAATTGCAACCAGTCACTTAGGCATCGTGCGATACTGCAGTTCTGCCGGCTTGGGCGGACCGAAATTGAAGCGCTCGCGTTCCTTCATGCCGGCCCCGGCACCAGGCGCGATATTGAGCGCGGCGAGGAACCGATTGGTCGCCGCCAGCGTCTGATAGCGGGCAAAGATTTCCGAAAACCGGGCAGTCTCTAACCGGACCTGAACGCTGTAGCGCGAATTCTGCGCATCGAGCACATCGAGCAGCGAGCGCCGGCCGACGTTGAACTGGCTGCGGTAGGACAGCAGCAGATCGTCGCTTACCCGGGCCTGCCGGTCGAGCTGCTGGGTTACCAATCCCTGCGTGCGTAGCGCCGTCCAGGCCCTGCGGACGTCCTCTTCGGCCTGGCGGCTGACATCGTTCAGCCGGTAACGGGCCTGGCTCGCGCGCCGGATCATTTCCTGATGTTTCGCACGGTTGATCCCGCCATCGAAAATATTCCAGCGCAGGAAGGCGTTTGCCTGCACATCCTTGGTGTTGCCGCGGTAGCCGTCGATATCGTTACCATAACGGCCGTTCACCGCCACGCCAATGCGCGGAAAGAGGTCGCCCTTGGCGCTGGAGGCCATGGCGTGAGCCGCATCGACATCGGCTTCGGCTTCGCGGACCAGCGGATTGTTGATCCGCGCCAGTCCAACCGCCTCATCGACCGAAACCGGCATCTG
>JANONQ010000282.1:0-1710 GCA_031420935.1 Novosphingobium sp.
GCGCTCGAACAGTTGCTCGATGCGGATGCGGGTGCCCGGCGGCAGCGCGGCGGGCCCCTCGCTCACCCATGCGCCGTGATCGACCAGGCTCCGCCAGCCTTCCTCTTGCCCCCTCACCCGGCTCTCGATCGTCAGCCTGGCGACACTGGCGATCGACGGCAGCGCCTCTCCGCGGAAGCCAAGCGTAGCAACCTGCTCGATATGTTCGTCGGGCAGCTTCGAGGTGGCATGGCGTTCGAGCGCCAGTGCGATGTCGGGAGGCGACATGCCGCAACCGTCGTCGGTCACTTCGACCAGATCGAGCCCGCCATTTGCGAGCCTCACGGCGATATTTGCGGCACCAGCATCGATCGAATTTTCGACCAGTTCCTTCAGCGCCGAGGCCGGTCGTTCCACCACTTCCCCGGCTGCGATGCGGTTAATCAAATTTTCAGGGAGTCGGCGAATAGTGGCCATGTCTATCCCTTAGCGGTGAAGTGCCATTAATTCGAGACAAGAGCCGGGGATAACCCGCTTAAGTGCTACAAATTTTTGGCCTTTCCCCGAGGCTTGGGTTAAGCAGCCGCGTTCTTCGCCAACTCCGCCGGTTTTCCGCTGCCGCGAACATGCGCGGTAAGTGTCCGGCCAGCTTACGGAATTTTTCAATGGCAAACCGATGGGCGCGATTCTTCCGGTTCGGTACGCAGAATATGGCGATTGACCTCGGCACGGCGAACACCCTGGTCTATGTCCAGGGGCGCGGGATCGTGCTGAACGAGCCGTCGGTGGTGGCGATCGAGACGATCAACGGCGTCAAGCGGGTCAAGGCGGTAGGCGACGACGCCAAGATGATGATGGGCAAGACGCCGGACAATATCGAAGCGATCCGGCCCTTACGCGACGGCGTCATCGCCGACATCGAAATCGCCGAGGAAATGATCAAGCACTTCATCCGCAAGGTCCACGGCAAGAGGAGCATGTTCCGGTACCCGGAAATCGTCATCTGCGTGCCTTCGGGCTCAACCTCGGTCGAACGCCGGGCGATCCGCGATGCCGCCTCCAACGCCGGCGCCAGCCAGGTCCATCTGATCCTCGAGCCGATGGCTGCCGCGATCGGCGCCGACATGCCGGTCACCGAACCGGTAGGCTCGATGGTGGTGGATATCGGCGGCGGCACCACGGAAGTCGCTGTGCTGTCGTTGCGCGGCCTGGCCTACACCACCTCGGTGCGGGTCGGCGGCGACAAGATGGACGAGGCCATCGTCAGCTACGTCCGCCGCCACCACAATCTGCTGATCGGCGAAGCCACGGCGGAGCGGATCAAGAAGGAATACGGCATCGCCACTGTTCCCGCAGACGGCATCGGCGAGACCATTCACATCAAGGGCCGCGATCTGGTCAACGGTGTGCCCAAGGAAATCACCATCACCCAGGCCAACATTGCCGAGGCGCTGTCCGAGCCGATCGGGGCGATCATCGAGGGGGTGCGCATCGCGCTGGAAAATACCGCCCCCGAACTCGCCGCCGACATCGTCGATCAGGGCATCGTGCTGACCGGCGGCGGCGCGCTGATCAAGGGCCTCGACGATTATTTGCGCGAGGAGACCGGCCTTCCCGTCAGCATCGCCGAGGATCCGCTGTCCTGCGTAGCGCTCGGCACTGGCCGGGCGATGGAAGATCCGATCTATCGCGGCGTGTTGATGACCGCCTGAGCGTGGGACAACCGGCGGC
>JANONQ010000283.1:0-2308 GCA_031420935.1 Novosphingobium sp.
GGGCAGCAGAGCCTGTGGGGCATGCGCATGCAGGCCGGCATGGCGCTGCCGGTCACGCCGCTGATCGACCGCACCGGCTTTTCGATTATCGACCTGACTGGCGGCGGAATGCTTGACGTGCTCACCCGCTATTGCCACGAGAACTACTGGGATGGGCTCGATCTGCTGGTCGCCTCGATGCCCAAAACACCAGTACGCGCCGGGCTGCGGGCCAATGCCAATGTCACCTTTGGCATCACCCCGCCGGCGCTGATGGACCAGTGGGTGCGGCGGCTTTGCGCGCACGGCGTGCGCTCGTTCTGGATTTATGACGTGTTGTTCGGCATCGACAATATGCTGCGACTCGCCAAGGTCGCTAAAGAGGCCAACGCCCAGGTCGCCGGGGCGATCATGTTCGCGTTGTCGCCGGTGCATACCGACGCCTTCTTCGTCACCAACGCCAAGGCGCTGGCGGCCAGTCCCGATGTCGATTCGCTCCTGCTCTATGATACTGCCGGCGTGCTGGAGAAGGAGCGCCTGGAAAAGCTGCTGCCTGCCATCATCAAGGTGGCCAGGGGCAAGCCGATCGAGTTTCATTCGAACAATCTGCTCGGCATGTCGGCCAAGGCTTATCTGGACGCGATCGATCTTGGCGTTTCGGTGATCCACACCGCCAGCCGCCCTATGGCCAATGGCCCGTCGGTGCCGTCGACTGAAATCATGGCGAAAAACATTGTGTTGCGCGGCCACACCCACGATCTGGATGAATCTCTGTTCGAGCCGGTGGCCGATCATTTCCGCGCCGTGGGCAAAGCGGCAGGCTTCCTAGTCGATCAATATGCCGAATACGACGGCTTCTCGATCCAGCACCAGATTCCCGGCGGGATGATGGGCACCTTCAAGGCGCAGCTGGCCATGCACAAGATGATGGATAAGCTGCCTGCGGTCCTGAACGAAGTCGCTGCCGTGCGCCGCGATCTCGGCTATCCCGGCATGGCGACGCCGTTCAGCCAGCTGGTCGGTATCCAGGCGGTGCTGAACATCGTCACCGGGAAACGCTACGGCACGGTGCCCGATGAGGTGATCCAATATGCCGCCGGCTTCTATGGCCAGACCGTCGCCCCGATCGATCCGGAGGTGCTTGACCGTATCATGGCCGCGCCGCGTGCCAAGGAAGTGGTCGCCAACCCGCCGGAAAGCCCGGACGTCGAGGAGCTGAAGAAGCGGCATGATACCCAGGACGAGGACGAGTTGATCTACCGCGCCTTCCTGCCGCAATCGGACATCGACGCGATGCGCGCCGCCGGGCCGGTCAAGCAGGATTATCCGCTGCTGTCCTCGCCCGAACTGGAGCAGGTGCGCAAACTGATGCAACTGGCGGACGTCCCGCTGATTCAAATCCGCTCGGAAACCATGGACCTCACGCTGCGGCAATGAGCCTTTCGCGTTCCCAGTCCGGATAACGGCCCAGCATCAGCAGACCAAGCGCGCCCACCCCCAGCAGTGCGGCCGACATCTGCATCGGCAGGCGGTAACTGCCAGTGATATCGTAGAGATGGCCGAACACCAGCGGCGCGCCGCCCGATGCGGCGGCAACGAAGATATAAGCGCGGGCGTAAATGCGGGCATAATCGGCGATGCCGAAATAGCGGGCGATAAGATAGCTCAGCACATCCAGCTCGGTTCCGGTGGCGATGCCGAGCAGCGCGGCGGCGACGGCAAAGCTGGCGTAATTACCGCCGCCGCCGATGATCAGGCAGGCGACAGCTGCGGGAACCATCACCAGCGCGGCGACGGCAGGCGCCCAGAAGCGGTCGATCAATGCGCCGACGGCGATGCGCCCGCCGATCACGGTCATGCCGAAGATGCCCATGATCGAAGCGGCCTGCGCCACGGAAAGCCCGGCATCGGTAAAGGCCGGGACCAGATTGGGGATAACGCCGCCGAGCACGGCATAGATGCACAGCGTCGAAAGCCCGAGTTGCCAGAAGCGGCGCGTGCGGACCGCGTTGCCGACATCGAAACCGCTCACCCTGATATCCGGTTCGGTCGAGGTCAATCCGGACGGCCGGTCGCGCGGTAAAAACAGCCAGCACAGCGGCACCACCACCAGCAGGCAGAGCGCCGCCAGCGCAATATAGGCACCCCGCCAGCCCCATAGCTGGATGCTAGCCGCGGCAATCGCCGGCATCAGAATCGAACACAGGCCCGTGCCCGACAGTCCGACCCCAAGCGCCAGCCCGCGCGCCTTGTCGAAGTTTCCGGCGATCAGCGAAGTCCACGCGACCGCCCCCGCCCCCGCGCCGAGCAGCGACATCAGCGCATAGAC
>JANONQ010000284.1:0-6157 GCA_031420935.1 Novosphingobium sp.
TCACAAGATCGAGAATGTCTTCGGAAGGATCAAGGACTGGCGACGCGTCGCCACCCGTTACGACCGATGCGCCCACACCTTCATGTCCGCCATCTGCATCGCCGCAACATGCTGCTACTGGTTGTGATCAATGAGTCCTGAGCCTAGGCGTTGCAGATCATAGCGATTGGGGAATGCCGCTGACGTGACCCCCTGATTTCCGTCCAAGATTGATTAGAGTCCGGACCTGACGAAGGGACGGACAGATGTAGCGACTAAGCACAGCTTTCATCGTCGATGCGACCCGCGTCCAAGAGAAATATCTGGCCAATCGGGAGGCTGACAATTCCAGCGCATGATCGATAGGATGCCCTTCTATCGATCACAAATCGACATGATTGTGATCGATAAGGCGATGGCCGAATCCCGCGCGCGCCCTTAAACCCCAAAAAGTTGCAATAATTCGTGCTTAAGTCACAAATTGTTGCTATGGGGTCCGAAAGGACGCGCCTAATGCCCAAAAACTCGCTTGAAGGCCTACCGGAAGCGTTCGTATCGAACGCGGCGATCAAATCTGCCGTGTCGCGCGCGGTGGCGCAAGGGCGCATACGCCAGATTGCCTCCAAACTCTACACCTTCAACCTCGACGATCCGCCAGAACAGATTGTCCGCCGCTCGCTGTGGGAGCTGGTAGCTGCCTATGCGCCAGGCGCGCTGATCGCCGATCGCACAGCCATCGAAAATCGCCCGGCGGCGGACGGCTCGATCTTCGTCGTATCCGAGCGTAAACGGGACATCGAACTTCCCGGCCTCACGATCCGCTCGCGCAGCGGCGCAGCGCCGCTGGACAGTGACCGGCCCTTCGTTGGGGGACTGTTCCTCTCATCGACCGCGCGGGCCTTTCTCGACAACATGGCGCCATCGCGGAGGCGCGGCGGCGATGTCAGCCGGACCTTGACCCGCGCCGAACTGGAAAGTCGGCTCGACGATGTGATCCGGCGGAGCGGCGCTGACGGCCTGAATGCGCTCCGCGATGAAGCCCGGCGGATTGCCCCGCGCATTGATCGCGACGACGAATACGCGGCGCTCGATCGCCTGATCGGCGCCCTGCTCGGCACGCGCGAAGACAAGCTCGCCAGCGAACGGGCAAAAGCACGCGGCGCGGGGACGCCGTTCGATCCCGAACGACTCAAGCTGTTCGAGGCGCTGCATGGCGAGCTGCGCGCCACCGCGCCTTATTCGCGGCCCGCCGAACAGCGGTCGGCGCAGGCGCGTTCGGTGCTGGCCTTCTATGAAGCCTATTTCTCGAACTTCATCGAAGGCACCGAATTCGACGTGAACGAAGCGGCCAAAGGCGCGTGGCGCGGGGACGCCGTTCGATCCCGAACGGCTCAAGCTGTTCGAAGCCTTGCATGGTGAGCTGCGCGCCACTGCACCCTATTCGCGGCCGGCCGAACAGCGGCCGCCGCAGGCGCGCTCGGTGCTGGCTTTCTATGAAGCCTATTTCTCGAACTTCATCGAAGGCACCGAATTCGACGTGATTGAAGCGGCCGACATCGTGTTCAACAATGTGATCCCGCGCGACCGTCCCGAAGATGCCCATGACGTGCTCGGGACATGGCAGATTGTTTCCGATCCGGTTGAAATGGCCAAAACCCCGCGTGATCCGGCAATGCTGTTGTCGCTCACGCGCATCGGCTTGCCGGAGAACTCCACGTCTTCGTGACTCCAGTCGAACTGATACGCCTCGCCCGGCTTGAACAGCAGCGGGATAAACACCGCCACGCCGTCACCTGGATCCTTGCGCAGGGCTTCCGACCAGCGCCGCGCATAGCGCCGGAACGCATCGTAAGAACCTTCGAAACCCTCGCGCAGCAACAGGTCGTGGATCCGCCGCAGCCGATCGCGCCGATGCCGCGCTTCGTTCTCCGTCAGCAATGTATCGAGATGCTCCTGGAAGGGCCCGATCCGAGGCAGCGGCTGAACCGAACGATGATAGTCAAATGCGCCCTGAGCCCGGATCGCCTTGCGCACCACCTTTCGTGAAAGCCGCAGGTCGCGTGCAATCGCTTTGATCCGATCACCCCGCTAGGGGGGGCCTTTTGCACGCCGCTCCACACCTAGCTGGCGTAAACTGCCTATCCCACCACAGGATACCGGCGAAAACTTGATTTTGTGGACGCTTATGGCAAGTGCCTGACGATCGGGGCGCGCGCCCTCCCGGCGCAGATTAATCGGGGACCTTTCAGTGTTGAGAAGATTGCCCAAGGAAGAACGGCGCCACAGGATCCTCGACGGGGTGGAACGGCTGATCCTCGAAAGAGGCAGCGCCGATTTCACCATGCACGAGCTGGCATCCTACGTGGGCATCAGTCCGACGACTTTCTACAACCAGTTCGGCTCGAAGGGGGCGGTGCTCTATTGCTTGCTGAACCGGGGACTAGACACTCTTATCGATCACCGCCTGAACCTCGATTCCAATCTCGATCCGGTGGCACGGGCCATCGCCGGCATGACCGAAGCGGCCGAACTGTTCATTTCGAAACCCCGGCTTTTTCGGCCGCTTTACAAGTTCCAGCTGAGCGAGCGTGATCTGGGTGACCGGCCTCACTATCTGGAAAAGGGCCTAGAATATTGGCGCTACTGCCTGACCGGACTGTCGGACGCTGGCTATCTAAAAGCGAGCTTTGGCGGGCTGGGGATGGATCGCGACGACCTTGCCCTTGTCCTGTTGACGCACAGCGTCGGCGTGCTCGATCTCTGGGTCCAAGAAGACATCGACGACAACGAATTTCGCGCCCGGATGACTCATGATGCCGCATTAATTGTGGCAGCGGTGGTCCCCGAGCAGGAACGCGAACGCATCGCCGTCATTCTCCGCGAAGTGCGCCCGTTCATGAGCAAGTTCTCGTTCGTGGAGCGACCGCGGAGCATCAAGCGCGCCAGTTAAATTTTCGGTACCGAGAAGCTATTGACGCCGATCAATGTAATGTATTACATTGCAGACAAGGCGAAGAGGATGTCAGCAAATCAGTTCCCCGATTTATCTGCGGGCATGCCTCGGCCGACGTTTGGCTGGGCGGATGAGGACCCCTGCCTTGCGCGCATGCTCGAATAGCGCAAGGTGCGATTCGCCGAGGTCGATGCGGAGGCGGAATTCCGCCGAGAGTTCCAACACGCCGCACTGCATGCCAGCGGGAAGGTGGCACGTGACAGAAATTGTTTTTCGGCCAGCGAGTTCGACGTGAACTTCGTAGAACTGTCAGCAATCGGAGAGAGTCTTTCAACCAACACCCGGCCTCACCCCGCCGACCCCCGATCCTGACGGAGGACTACCCATGATCCGCGATTCCGACATCAAACTTCACGTCCCCGAGCCCATCCCCTATGATTGGGCGGAAACGGGCTATTTCAACTTCTACATCCCCGAGGCCAACATCTTCGGGTTTGTCTATATCGTACATCGCGCCGGCATCGGCGCGACCATCTCCGACGTCGAGATCGTCGATCGCGCCGGATTCAGCACCGATGACGCGGTCTATATCGACCTCATCAATCACAACCCGCTGGTTGCGAGGGCGGAAGACTTCCAGCTCGCAACCGGGCTGGGTTTTCGGGCGAAATCGATCCGCGAGTACGATATTGCCTATTCGGCCGGGGGCGTGGACCTGCATCTTGAGTGTCTTTCGCTGATGGAGCCTTATGACATCCATGATCCGACGATGGATCCGATGGCAGCGGCCGATGGCGCGGCGTCCAGCGAAAGCACCGGTTTCGGCGACGCCTATTCGGCTCACTTCGACATGACTGTCCGGATGCGCGGAACGCTAAAACTGGCTGGCCGCGAATATCTTATCGACTGCGTGTCCACGATGGACCACAGCTGGGGTGTCCGGCCGGAGAACGGCTTCCACCCGATTCTGTGGGCTAACGCCCACTTCGGTAGCAACTACAGCGTACACGCCATTTTCTCGGTCGATCGGCACGCACCTGTCGGACAACAACACGCTTTCAAGCACGGATACGCGCTGGTCGACGGCAAGGTGCGGGGGGCGAAGGCCGGGTCAGTCGGCACGATCCGCGACGGTTTGTTCCCGACCACCATGCAGATGACCATCGTCGATTGCGACGATCGCGAGCATGTCCTCAATGGATCGGTTCTCACCCACCATCCGTGGATGCCCTATGGCAATAATCTTTCACCCATCACAATGACCCGCTGGTACGCCGCTGATGGGCGGATCGGCATCGGCACCTACCTTGAGGGCTTTCCGCTCAATCGGCTGCGACCAAGCCCCGATAATGGCGCCCGGTGGCAAGCGCCGACCGCCAAGGAGGACGTGCGACCCCTGCTCCAGCGCCAAGGGACTGCAGAATGACGCCAAGTATCGACCTCAGGATTGCGACCATTTTGCGCGCCGTGCGGGACGTGATCACGCCCGCCCTGGATGAGAACAATCATCTCGCCCGCGAGCAGGCGCACCTTGTGATTGGCCAGCTCAAGTTGCTGGCAGCGCAATGGAGCCGGGCTACGGAATATGCCGAGGTCTGCCGCGCCGACCTTGCAGAATCTCTAGCCGGCCTCGATCCCGACGGCGGCGACCGGACCCGGCAGCAGTTCGACGCGCTGTCCCGCACCCTCGCCGCGAATGAAGGGCCCGACACGGAAGCGCGCTACAAGGCGCTGATGCGCGCTTCCGATGCCCTCGTCCGAGCTGCGGATGCGGATGGTGCGGCGGCATTTCGATCAACGCTCCGTATGCGGCTGCTTGCTTTCAGCAAGCGCCAGGCGGTGCGCGACCGTTCGTGGTTTGCGCTGAGCGGCTTCGATCTGCGTTCAGAGGAGCTTAGTTCGATCGACTCGATTATCGGCAGGATTTCGTCATGACCGCGCATATCGAGATAGAGCCGCGCATCCTCGAAATCTTGGTCGAAAAGCGGGAGCGGCGGTTGCGCGGGCCATATCTGCCGCGAACGCCCAATCAGATTGAGGAAGGACTGCGCAAGTTGCTCGCCAGCGAGGGTGGGCGAATTTCCAGTGTCCGGCGCATGTCTGGCGGAGCCTCTAAGGAACAGTTCGTTTTCGACTACGACGGCGCCCGCGGACCGGAAACCCTCGTGCTCAGGCTCGACCCCCTCGAGGGCCTTCTCGAAACCTGCCGACGGCGCGAAGCGCAGGTGCTGCGGGCGATGCGCGGCGTCGTCCCGGTGCCCGAGGTGATCGCAGTCGACGAAGATGGACGCCACCTGGGTTTGCCCGGCATGGTGATGAGCTTCGTTCCTGGAGTGGCAAAGCCGCCGGCCTCGGCAGCCTCGGTTTCGGGCCTGCGCACCGATTTCGACAATTTCTGGGTCGAGCGGCTAGCACCCGCCTTCATCGAGAACCTCGCCCGGATCCATGAGTTCGACTATCGCTCAGCCGATCTGCCGGATTACGCGATGCCCGATGGCGATGCCTTCCAGATGGCGGCCCGACAAGTCAACTGGTGGGGCCAAGTTTGGCACGACGACGTGGTCGATGCCTTCCCGATAATGGCGATCACCGAGGGCTGGCTGCGCGAGAACCTTCCGGCCTGCACCGACCCGGTGCTGGTCCACGGTGATTTCCGGACCGGCAACTACCTGTTCGACGCGCGCGACGGGCAAATGACCGCGGTGTTGGACTGGGAGCTGGCGCATATCGGCGATTTCCACGAGGATCTGGCGTGGAACCTCCAACCCATCTTCGCTAGCAAGGGCGCGGATGGGCTCGAGCGCGTATCGGGGCTTTTCCTGCGAGAGGAGTTTCTCGAGCTTTACGAAAATCGGACGCGGCGCACGGTCGATCCCGCCAGTCTGCACTTCTACAACGTGCTTAATGCATGGAAGTGTGCCGTGATCGATCTCTCCTCTTGCCTCACTGCGGCGCGAGACGGCAACAACCACCAGGACGTCCTCCTCAGCTGGCTGGCCACCTCTGCCCACATGGTGATCGATCACATCACCGACCTGCTCTCCGAACCCGGCCTAACTCAGCGTTCCGACACAGGTCGTTGCGACTCATCCTGACGGTCGAATTTTTTCTGTAACAAGTTACACATCATCTATTTGACGAAGAAGTGTAATGTAGTACATTTCACCTCACTAGCCCCGTCAACGGGGCAAGGCAATGCCGCCGTTGCGAGAGCGCGGTGGTCCA
>JANONQ010000285.1:0-2141 GCA_031420935.1 Novosphingobium sp.
CTTGGCGGCTTCGCCTCGGCGGGGCTGGATCGGCTGATGGGCCTCACCTGGGGGGCGGAAGACCTTTCCGCGGCGATGGGTGCGAGCACCAATGTCGATGTCATGGGCGAGTGGGCCTTCGCCTACAAGATGGCGCGCGCACTGTGTTTGATGGCAGCGCACGCCAGCAATGTTGAGGCGATCGAGACGCTCTACGTCGATTTCCGCGATGACGGTGGTCTGCGCGCTTCCTGCCGTGCGGCGCGGGCGGAAGGTTTCACCGGGCGTATCGCTATCCATCCGGCTCAGGTCGCCGGGATCAACGAAAGCTTCATGCCATCAGACGCCGAAATCGACCATGCGCAGCGCGTGCTCGATGCCTTTGCCGCCAATCCCGGCGCGGGCACGGTCGGGCTCGACGGCAAGATGATCGACATCCCGCACCAGAAGCAGGCTGAACGCGTGCTTGCCCAGGCGAAAGCGTTCAGGACATGAGCGAGGCTCCGCGCGCTGATGGGTAAGTTGCGGGGCGATCACATCGGCGATGCCTTGCGCAAGTTCGCCGCAATCGAAGGTCAGTCCAGCAGCTGATCCCGGATCGCTGACTGCATATCCGCATCCACGCCCAGCGCCTCTGCCAGATAGCGCTCTACCGTGCCATGGTCGCGCGCGATTACAGCCATGCTGGTGGCAAGATATTCCGGTTCGACTCGCAGCATCGGCAAGGCCTTTTCCAGCTGGACGACTAGGCCGGCATATTTCGGACTATTGGCCATGAAGTCGACCAGGCCCTCGATCACGTCGTTCGAGAGCATGTAGTCCTGCTCGATGGTCGCTTCATCGACCCCCAGCAAGGTAAGCAGCAGCGCCGAGGCGAGACCGGTGCGGTCCTTGCCTGCCGAACAGTTGTAGAGGATCGGTAAGCGGCCCTGCGCCATGCGGGTGAACAGTTCGCGGAAGCTTCCCATCTGTTCGTGGGGCAGCAAGCGGTAGATCTCGAACATGCCTTCGCGGCTGTGTTCGGGCATCAGGTCGGGGCGCAGGGCCAGCTCGGCGAGCGATCCGGCGCTGAATTCGTGATCGCGCGCCCAAAGCTCTGCGTTGGTGCCGTGGTGCCAGATCGTGGGCCGCTCTTCGCGTTCGTCATTGGCGCGCAGATCCAGAATGGTAACGATGCCGAGTCCGTGCAGTCGCGCGATATCATCGCCGGCGATCTTCGACATGAAGCCCGAGCGGAACACTTGCCGCCACTTCACCTTGCGGCCCTCGCGGGTGGGGTAGCCGCCGACATCGCGGAAATTGTGACCGCTGGGCAAGTGGAGTAGACGGGCCGGGGATTCGTTGGTCATGAATGATCTGTAGCATACTATCTGGTCATGTCTCGCCTGGCTGGATATGGGGGCGCGACACAACAGCCAAGGCCGATCAATGACGAACCCCTTCCTGCCCGCATTTTCCCTGCCGGCGCGCAATCGCCGCGTTTTGCTGAGCAGCCGGCCGGTCGGCATCCCGCAGGCGGAGCATTTTAGCTTCGACGAAGCCGCGCTGGAGCCGGTGGGCGAGGGGCAGTTCCGCGTGCGCAACATCTACCTGTCGGTCGATCCGGCGCAGCGCGGCTGGTCCAATGAAGGCGCGAACTATTCGGACGCCGTGCCGCTGGGCAGCGTGATGCGCGCGCTGGCAGTGGGCGAGATCGTCGAATCCCGTCACCCGGATTTCCCGGTCGGGCTGCATGTGTATGGCTGGTTCGGCTGGCAGGACTATGCCGTCGCCAGCCCCGAGGCGCTGATGACGCGAATCGATTCCGTCGCAGCGCCGCTCTCCGCCTATGCGGGAGTGCTGGGGATGAACGGGGTGTCGGCGTACCTCGCGCTTACCAAAATTGGCCAGCCGCGTCAGGGCGATACCGTGTTAGTGACGACTGCGGCGGGGGCAGTAGGCAGCACCGTTGGCCAACTGGCGCGGGCAGCGGGATGCCGGGTGGTCGGCCTGACGGGTGACGATGCCAAGGTGGCGCGCTGCACCTCGCGTTTTGGCTATGATGCTGCGGCGAACTACAAGACGGGCGACCTGAGCGAAATCATCGCTGCCTTGGCGCCGCAAGGAACCGATGTGTTCTTTGACAATGTCGGCGGGCCGATCCTCGATACCGTAATCCGCAC
>JANONQ010000286.1:0-3101 GCA_031420935.1 Novosphingobium sp.
GGCGATGAAGTGTTGGCGATTGACGGCGAAGCCGCCTCTGCCGCTGGAAACGGCAGCGAGCATTCGCTTGTTGCGCTGCATGCCCGGATCGATGCCATCCTGGCATCGCAGGGGTCGCTAAACCTCACCTCGAGCCGTCACGGCGGACCGGCGCGCACCGTCACCATTGCCGGGCAAACCGCCTGCCGCAGCCGGTTCGCACTGCAGCGTTGGGGGCAGGCTGCCCAGGCGGACGGGACGACTGTGCGGATCGCGGTGCGGCTCCTTGCCGAAACCGCAGCGGACGACGAAGCGGCGGCGATGGTGGCGCATGAACTGGCGCATAACATCCTCGGCCACCGGCTGCGGATCAACGCGAAAGGGCGCAATTATTTGACAGTCAGGCGCGGCGAGCGAGAGGCGGACCGGCTGGCGCCCTGGCTGATGGCAAATGCCGGATACGACCCCGCCGCCGCGCCTCGCTTCATCGCCGCCTGGGGAAAGCGTCACGATCCCGGCATCACCCGTGCCCCCACCCATGACGGCTACCGCGATCGCATGACGGCCATAGCCGGAGAGCTGACGCCGATTGCCGCAGCCCAAGCCGCGCATTCACCGCCGGGCCTGCTGGATTGGCGGGCCTTGTTTCCCGATCAGGGGCCTGAATGAACCGCCGGGGATTTCCCGCGGGCCGCATTTTCGGTAAGACACCCCGCATGGCCGTTCTGCCCTTCCGTCCAACGCCGTTCTTCGCCAACAAGAACCAGGCCTTCTGGCGTCTTCAGGTTGCCGGCTGGAGCGGCGCGATGCTGCTGCGCGGGGTCTCCAGCCTGGCCAATGACCAGCCGCTGACTTTTCTGGTGCTGGTCCTGATCGCAACCATCACCGGCTTTTCGATTTCGCTGATCCTGGCAGTGATCTACCGCCAGCTGATGACCCAGCGGCCGCTGATTACCTGGGGCATCACCGCGCTAATGCTGCCCTTTTCAGTGGCGCTCTATGCCTTCATCGACGCCTGGGTGATCTTGCTCTACCGCAGCGCCGGCGGCACGGGCTTCACCCAGCTGTTTATCGGCGTATTCTATCTCGATGCGACGCTGCTGGTATCCTGGTCGGCGCTGTATTACGCGATCAATTTCTTCTTGCAGGTGGAAGAACGCAACGACCAGCTGATCCAGCTCGAAAGCCAGGCGACCAGCGCCCAGTTGGCGATGCTGCGCTATCAGCTCAACCCGCACTTCCTGTTCAACACGCTCAATTCGATCTCGACCCTGGTGCTGCTCAAGCAGACCGAGCCGGCCAACGCCATGCTCAGCCGGCTGTCCTCGTTCCTGCGCTACACGCTGACCAACGAGCCATCCGGACGGGTGACGGTGGCGCAGGAAATCGAGACATTGAAGCTCTATCTCGGTATCGAGCGGATGCGGTTCGAGGAGCGCCTGCGCACCACTTTCAACATCGATCCCGCGAGCGAAGCGGGCCTGATGCCCTCGCTGCTTTTGCAGCCGTTGGTGGAGAATTCGATCAAATATGCCGTCGGCCCACAGGAAACGGGCGCCGAAATCACCATCGCAACGCAGCTCATCGGACCAAACCTTCGGATCACCGTCTCCGACACGGGTGCCGGATTGCCAAGCCAGTCGCCGGACAACAGACTGGCGGGCCTGAGTTTTGATGGTGGGGAACCAGTCTCGACCGGTGTGGGTTTGGTCAATACACGCGACCGGCTGGCGCAGGCCTATGGCGACAAGCACCGCTTCGATATTATCGATCCGCCGGACGGCGGCTTTTCCGTTCAGATAGAGATACCCTTCGAGCGCCGCGAGGCGACTGATACCAGCCCCGAACCCCGGCAGCAAACTGCGGCGGCTGGTTAAATTCGAAGGCCAGCAAGGCACCTCCGCCGCCAACCAGGACAGTCCATGACGATACGCACCATCCTAGTCGACGATGAGAAGCTGGCGATTCAGGGGCTCCAGTTACGGCTGGAGAAATTCCCGGAAGTCGAGATTATCGACACCTGCTCCAACGGCCGCGAGGCGATCCGCAAGATCAAGACCGAAAAGCCCGACCTCGTCTTCCTCGACATTCAGATGCCAGGGTTCGACGGCTTTTCCGTGGTCAAGGGGGTGATGGAGATCGACCCGCCGCTCTTCGTCTTCGTCACCGCCTATCAGGAACACGCGGTGCGCGCCTTCGAGGCCAATGCGATCAACTATCTAATGAAGCCGGTCGATGAGGATAAACTTGCCGATACACTCGACCGGGTGAAGACGCGCCTCTCCGAAATGCGCTCGTCCGAGGAGGCCGAAAAGCTCAAGAGCGTGCTCGCCGAAGTCGCGCCCGATGCAATGGATGCGATGCCTGATGACGGCGACACCGGCGCAAGCCGTTTCGAAAAACTGATAAACATCAAGGATCGCGGCCAGATCTTCCGCATCGATGTCGATTCGATCGAGCATATCGAAGCCGCCGGCGATTACATGTGCATCCGCACCGCCGACAATTCCCTGATCCTGCGCGAGACGATGAAAGACCTCGAGCGCCGGCTCGATCCTCGCGTGTTCCAGCGCGTCCACCGCTCGACCATCGTCAACCTTAACCAGGTCCGCCAGGTCAAGCCGCACACCAACGGCGAATGCTTCCTGGTGCTCGATTCCGGCGCCCGGGTGAAAGTCAGCCGGTCGTACCGGGATGTGGTGGCGCGGTTCGTGCATTGAGGGTGGCGCGGTTCCGAGGGTTCATCCCAGCCACGCATGAACATCCCTTGCCTTGTGCAGGATACGGCGAATGACGACACTGTCGCCCTCGATGCTGTAATAAATCCGGTGGGCATGACAGGATAGCGAGCGGATGTTCGGGTGCAGGCCCGGTTCCCGCCGGCCGATTTCAGGATAGCCGATCAATCGCTGGAACCTCGCCTCGATCAGGTCCAGATATTCCAGAGTTTCGTCTGCTCCGAATTTCTCGGCGCCATATTGAGGCCGCCTCGAAAAATAGCCCCTTCCCGGCGCGATGAAAATTCGATTCAAGGATGCTGAACCTGCGAGGGAGTTTGCATCATGGGCCAGCCGGGATTTTTCGATTTGCAGCACCGCTATGAAGGTCTGGACGCCAAGTCT
>JANONQ010000287.1:0-2534 GCA_031420935.1 Novosphingobium sp.
AGGGTCACGCCAAGGTCATTGGCCTGCCTGGCGATATCGACGGCAAGATCGTTACCAGCGATCAAGACTTTTGCCTCGCTGTCGCCAAGGATGAAGCCCACTTCGTCAGCAACCAATCGCGTCGAAATGCAGACATAGTAGAGGCCCGCGCGCTGTGCCGCCCAGACGATCTCAAGGAATTCTCTGACATTATCAAGCAGCAGTGCGATGACATCGCCCCGCTCCAAGCCAAGCCGGCGAAACATCTGCGCGCCCTGATTCGAACGCGCATCGAGCTGGGCATAGCTAACCGTATCGCCGCTGCCCGCCATGATGATGGCCGGCTTTTCGGGCGAATTTAGGGCGATGACACTCGGGTGCATTGCGGATCAGACGCGGAAGCGGATCGGCAGGGTCTTGAGGCCCGAGACGAAACTCGCCTTCACCCAGGCCGGTTCGCCTGCCAGCTCAATGTCTTGCACCCGCGCCAGCAGCTCGGTGAACAGCGCCTGCATCTCCAGCTTGGCGAGGAACTTGCCGAGGCAGATATGCGCGCCGTAACCGAAAGCGAGGTGGCGGTTCGGCGAGCGGTCGACCCGGAACACGAAAGGGTCGTCAAAGGCGGCCGGGTCGCGGTTGGCAGACCAATAGGCCATCATCATGCTGTCCCCGGCGCGCACGGATTTGCCGCCGACCTCGCAATCGCTGACTGCGGTGCGAAAGAAGTGCTTTACCGGCGAGGTCCAGCGGATCATCTCGTCGATAGCTCGCGGCATCAGCGAGGGATCGGCCCGCAGTTTCGCCATCTCGGTGGGATTTTGGAGCAGGGCCAGCAGCCCGCCGGAAATCGCTGAACTGGTGGTGTCATGGCCGGCGGCGGCGATGATCAGGTAATAGGCATTGCGCTCATCTTCGCCGATGGGTGTGCCGTTGATCTCGGCATTGGCGAGTATGGTGGCGACATCGTTGCGTGGATTGCTGCGGCGGTCTTCGGTGATTTTTGCAAAGAACTGGTTGAACGCCTCGAAAGCTTCCATCATCGAGGCCATGCCATCGCCGCCGCCGGTATCGGGATCGGTATTGCCGAACACCTTGCGTGACAGCTCCAGCATCAGCCGCTCATCCTCGGGCGCTACGCCCAGCACCAGCATGATGATCCGGAGCGGAAACCAGGCGGCAATGTCTTGCACGAAATCGCAGTGCCCGCCCGTTGCGACCATCCGGTCGACGGTTTCTTTCGCCAGCTCGTCGATCTTGCCGGTGAGCTCCTGCACCCGCTTCGCGGTAAACCAGTCGGCAGTCAGCGCGCGGAAGGCCTTGTGATCGGGGTCGTCCATGGCGACGAGGTTGCGGGCAAAGGTGCTGCTGCCGGTCTGCGCCTGCATCATCTCCTCGTCCGCCCTGGTGACCAGGAACTGGCGCGGCTCATTACGGAAATTCTTCGTATTGAGTTCGACCGCCGTCAGATCGGCATGGCGGGTGACAGCCCAGAACGGACGGAAATCGCGTGGTTCGCACCAGTGGACAGGATCGTGGGCCCGCAGCTGGGCAAAGCTGGCGTGGAAGAGATTCTCATCCGCATAAGTCGCGGGGTTGCAGATGATATCATCGATATCTGCCGGAAGATCGTTCGACATTCCTCCGTCCTCTCCCGGCTAACGCTAGCCGCTTTGTCCCGTAGCGTCCAGTCAGCCCGCCTGCCGGACTCCGGCGACAATCTCGTCCTGCATGTCCGGTGTCGTGCCGTGGAGCAGGAGGTAGTCGACGCCGGCTTCGGCATAGGCCTGCAGCCTGGCGACACACTGGGCGATGCTGCCGGTGGCGGCTCCGGTTTCCAGCCATTCGCGCGGCAGCAGCGATGCAGCCCGCGCCATCGCCTGCCGTTTGTCCTGGGCATTGCCGGTGCCGTATTCCAGCGCGGCGAGGCCCTTTTCTGCGAGCAGGTCCATTGGCGCCTCGCTCCAGCCGTTGGTGCTGATGATCGGTCCGCCAAGCTCGCGGTGCATGAAATAGGAAACGGCCCGTGCTTCGAGCAGATCGATCCGGGTATCGGCATCCAGCGTGTCGGGCACAGTGACAATAGTCGCGTAGATTTTGACCATTTGCGGATCGCGCCCGGCGCTTGCCGCAGCATCGCGTACCAGCCTGATCGACCGGGCGACGCCTTCCACCGTGAGGAAGGGATGCAGCACGACGCCATCGAAATTCGCGCCCGCCATGGCAAGCGTTTTGGGCCCGATCGTGCCGAAAATCAGCGGCGGCGGCGTGGCGTAGCCTTGCGGCAGCTTGAGCTCCCCAAAATTGCCGGCCGGTCCGTCGTAGAATACGGTTTCGCCCGCCCACAGCTTGCGCAGGATCATCGCGTGATCGGCTAGCCCCTGCAGGTTCGGGGTGTGTATGCCCATCTTGCGAAGATGCCGTTCCACTCCGCGCCCATAGCCCAGGACAAAGCGGTTGCCGCTCAGCTGCTGGAGAGTTTGCGCCATTCCCGCCTGCACCACCGGATGCCGCGTGCCGAAATGGGTAAGGCCGGCGACGAGTTGCACCCGGTCCGT
>JANONQ010000288.1:0-6483 GCA_031420935.1 Novosphingobium sp.
GTCGATGATCCAGTCGGCAACCTTGATGACGTCGAGGTTGTGTTCGATCACCACCACGCTGTTGCCCTGATCGACCAGCCGCTGCAGCACTTCGAGCAGCTTGCGCACGTCCTCGAAATGCAGGCCGGTGGTCGGCTCGTCGAGGATGTAGAGTGTCTGGCCGGTGGAGCGGCGGCTGAGTTCCTTGGCGAGCTTGACCCGCTGCGCCTCGCCGCCCGACAGCGTCGTCGCCTGCTGGCCGACCTTGACGTAACCCAGGCCGACTTCGTTCAGCATATGCATCTTGTCGCGGATCGGCGGCACCGCCTTGAAAAATTCCTCGGCATCCTCGATCGTCATGTCGAGCACGCCGGCGATGCTGAGGCCCTTGAACTTCACCTCCAGCGTCTCGCGGTTGTAGCGCTTGCCGCCGCATTCCTCGCAGGTGACATAGACATCGGGAAGGAAGTGCATCTCGATCTTGATCAGCCCGTCGCCGTGGCACACCTCGCAGCGGCCGCCCTTGACGTTGAAGCTGAACCGGCCGGGCTTGTAGCCGCGCGCGGCGCTCTCGGGCAGGCCGGCGAACCAGTCGCGGATCTGGGTGAAGGCGCCGGTGTAGGTCGCCGGGTTGCTGCGCGGGGTGCGGCCGATCGGCGACTGGTCGATCTCGATCACCTTGTCGCAATATTCCAGGCCGGTGATCTTGTCATGCGGGCCGGCGATAATCCGCGCGCCGTTGAGCGCGCGGGCGGCGCCAGCGTAGAGCGTGTCGAGGATCAGGCTCGACTTGCCGCTGCCCGACAGGCCGGTGACGCAGGTGAAGGTGCCGAGCGGGATCGCCGCGGTGACATCGCGCAGATTGTTGGC
Organism: Novosphingobium sp.; assembly: GCA_031420935.1. Classification (GTDB taxonomy): domain Bacteria; phylum Pseudomonadota; class Alphaproteobacteria; order Sphingomonadales; family Sphingomonadaceae; genus Novosphingobium. Next base: position 850 of record JANONQ010000288.1, read on the forward strand.
CCGCGCGCCCTTGACGGTTATCTTGTGGCCATTGCCCTTGCGGCGTCGCGCGGGCACCTCGATCCGCCGCGCGCCGGTGAGGTACTGGCCGGTGAGGCTGTCCTTGCATTTGAGGATGTCGGCGAGCGTCCCCTGCGCGACGATCTCGCCGCCATGCACCCCGGCGCCCGGGCCGAGGTCGAGGATATGATCCGCGTGGCGGATGGCGTCCTCGTCATGTTCCACCACGATCACCGTATTGCCGAGATCGCGCAGGCGCTTGAGGGTTTCGAGCAGCCGGTCGTTGTCGCGCTGGTGCAGACCGATACTGGGCTCGTCGAGCACATAGAGCACGCCCGACAGCCCCGAGCCGATCTGGCTGGCGAGGCGGATGCGCTGGCTCTCGCCGCCCGACAGGGTGCCCGAGGTGCGGTCGAGGTTGAGGTAATCGAGCCCGACGTTGTTGAGGAAGCCGAGGCGCTCGTTGATTTCCTTGAGGATGGCCCTGGCGATCTGGCTTTGCTGCGCGGTAAACTGCTGGTCGAGCGTGGAAAACCAGGCGAGCGCGTCCGACACTGACAGCCGGGTGACCGAGGAGATATCCTGCATCGCCACCTTGACGCTCAGCGCCTCGGGCTTGAGCCGCTTGCCGGCGCAAGTCTCGCAGGGCTGCGCGGTCTGGTACTTACCCAGCTCCTCGCGCATCCAGGCGCTTTCGGTCTGCAGCAGGCGGCGGTTGAGGTTGCCGATGACGCCCTCGAACGCCTTGTCTACCGTATAGCTCTTGCGCCCGTCGATGAAGGTCAGCGGCACCTTTTTGCCGCCGGTGCCGTGGAGGATGACCAGATGGACCTCGCCGGACAGGTCCGCCCAGGGCGTGGTTAGGCTGAAGCCAAATTCCTTGGCGAGGCTGCCCAGCACCTGCATGTAATAGGGGCTCGGCGGGTTGCTCTTCGCCCAGGGCACCACCGCGCCCTGCTTGATGGTGAGCGCTTCGTTAGGGACGACCAGCTGCGGGTCGAACAGCAGCTTCTCGCCCAGCCCATCACAGGCCGGGCAGGCGCCCTGGGGGGCGTTGAAGCTGAACAGGCGCGGCTCGATCGATTCGATGGTGAAGCCGGAGACCGGGCAGGCGAATTTTTCGGAGAAGACGATGCGGCCCGGCGGGAGGGCCGCGCCTTTGAGGCCTGAGATGGGCGCACGGGCTTCGTCCTTCGACAGGCTCTGGATGAGCTCAGCCTGAGCGGGGTTTGTGTCTGTCTCCTTGGAATCAAAGCCAACGTCCGCTCGTCCTGAGCTAGTCGAAGGACCAAGCTCCGCCACCGTCCCATCCGCCAGATCGACATAAGCCAGCCCCTCGGCCAGCTTGAGCGCCTGTTCGAACGAGTCCGCCAGCCGCGTCTCAATGCCTTCTCTCACCGCAATCCGGTCGACCACCACCTCGATGTCGTGCTTGTACTTCTTGTCGAGCGCCGGGGCGTCCTCGATCGCCACCATTTCCCCGTCGATCCGCACGCGGGTGTAACCGGCCCGCTGCCATTCGGCCAATTCCTTGCGGTACTCGCCCTTCCTCCCGCGCACCACCGGGGCGAGCAGATAGGCGCGGGTGCCCTCGGGCAGCGCCATCACCCGGTCGACCATCTGGCTGACGGTCTGCGCGGTGATCGGCAGGCCGGTGGCGGGCGAATAGGGTATGCCGACCCGCGCCCACAGCAGCCGCATATAGTCATAAATCTCGGTCACCGTGGCGACGGTCGAGCGCGGGTTGCGGCTGGTGGTCTTCTGCTCGATCGCAATCGCCGGGCTGAGGCCGTCAATATGCTCGACATCGGGCTTCTGCATCATCTCGAGGAATTGGCGGGCATAGGCCGAAAGGCTCTCGACATAGCGCCGCTGCCCCTCGGCATAGATCGTATCGAAGGCCAGGCTCGATTTGCCCGAGCCCGACAGGCCGGTGATGACGATCAGCTGCTCGCGCGGCAGCGAGACGTCGAAACCTTTGAGATTATGCTCGCGCGCGCCGCGCACGGTAATGTGACTGAGACTCATGGGAATTCATGTTCCAGATTTGTTCGCGGCGATCAAGCTGCCGCGCGGTAAGGATCGGACGAACTTGGTGATCCATCGGCTCATCGCAATGCTTTTGTAACCTATTGCGGGTTAGCCCATGGGCCCACGCGAGGTAAGGGGAAAGCGAGATGATGGGGGCAAGACTGATCCTGTGCGCGCTGGCGCTGGGGGTTTCAACGCTATCCGCAGCGGCGGCGGCTGACGATCCCAATGATCGGACGATGAACGCCGCGGCGATCGAGCGTGATCGCGCGATCATACGGCGGCTGAACCAGGAACAGCTCGCGCATGTCCGCCAACGCGACGCGCGCTATGCCGAAGGTTGGCGCAGCTATCGCAATGGCAAAGGCAGTGTGTCGCGCAGCGACCAGCAACACTATGCCGAGGCCCGCCAGGACTATACGCGCAAGATGGCCGCCTGGCGCCGGGCGGTTGCCGCCTGCCGCGCCGGTGATCGTGCCGCCTGCGACAACTGACGGCTCGCTCGGAGAGCGGCACCGGCGGCACGGCGGCGAGCCGCCGCATCGCGCAGATGTGGAAAGCCGCCGGCATCCGGGTTCCTGCGGCCGGGCAAAATCGCTAGGCGGTCAGGCATTGCTTTAGGGGGAACCGTGACCATGCCTGACACCCGGCTATTTCGCGCAATTGCGCTGACCTTCGCCTTTGCCGTACCCGCGAGCCTGTGCGCCCAGCCGCAAGCCCCCGTGCCACAAGCCCCCGTGCCACAAGCCAATGTGCCGCCGACCACTGCCGCGCCCGCGCTTTCGGACGAGGCCGCCCGCGTCGCGGCTAACCAGCAGCAGGCCAACACCGCCCGGCTCCAGCTCGAGGCCAATGTCGCCAACCAGCAAGCGGTCGCCGCAGCGGACAAGGCGCGCGCCGAGAATGCTCAGGCTCACCTGGCCTATGAAGCGGAAAAGGCGAGGCTGGCGAGTGACTATGAGGTCAGGCTGACCCAGTGGAAAGCGGATGTCGCGGCATGCAAGGCGAGCCGGAAGAAAGTTTGCGTCCAGCGTTGAGGGAGCCGAATGTCCGCGAAGTCAGCCGCTCCCCGGGTTGCGCCATTTATTGCTTGATTCCGACAACCGCGCCGGCGGCACTGAAACCGGTGCCGCTGAGCATATAGCCGAAACCGACCTCGACCGCCTGCGGCCCGAGGAACAGGCCGGAAAATATGCCTGTGGATGAAGCACCGTTGAACGATCCGCTGAGTGTTCCAGAAAACCCCGGGCCACCCGACGTTAGTGAGCCCGAACCCGCATAGGTGCCTAAATTGGTCGCTATTGGCTGCCCCGGACCGGTCAAAACGAGCCTTCCGGTCAGGTTGAGCTGAGTGGCAATCGTTCCTCTTCCAAAATCTGCCGAGAACGTTCCAGTCGAATCCCCGCCCAGATTGTATGGCGGGTAGCCGATGCCGCCGAGAGGCCCCGCCTGAGCAACGACCGCGGTTCCAAGGACACCGATTGTGTAACTAGCCGTGCCGGTTTTGGGCATGTCGCTGGCCACCGTCGGCGCTCCGCCAACGGCGATCCGGAACGTCCCGGTGTTGTTGCTCGTGTCGGTTGTTCCCCAACCCCCGACAACGGTGTAGCTGAGTGGGACCCCTCCGGTCGTGCTCGGCACAATCAAGGTCAACTGGTCACGCGTCGTGCCGTTGGCCTTGACATATTGCAGTGAGTCCGGGGTGGGGATACCAGGAGTCTGCAATTCTGCCGGCCCGAACGTCTGCGTCGCGCCTCCCGGGGCGGTGACGGTGTAGCTGTCCGAATTCGCCGTGTAGGCCACGGTAACGCCGCTGCCGTGCGTATTGGTGACGCCATTGCTGAAGCCGGTTGGGCTGGTATTGTAGGTCACCCCGGCGGTCTGGAAGGTCCGGTTGCCGGTCATGTCGACAATCTTGGTATAAGTCGGCGCGGGTGGCGGCGCCGGCGTACTGGCCACGCCCCCGCCATCGCCGCAGCCAGCCAGCATCAGCCCAAGCGCCAGCAGCGACGCCTGCGCCGCAAAGTTCCATACCCGCATGTAATCCGCCCCTGTCAAAACGCCGACGTTATTCCCACTTCGGCCGCGATTCGCGAGAAATCGTAGAACCCCACTGACGAATAGTTACGTTCGAAACGAACTCTTGCCAAGGGTGCAAATGAACCAACCCGCAGATTGCGGAATGTTGCGGACATGTTGGCGGTCATCCGGTCATCGATACGGCGTTCGAATAGAAACAGGGCCCTATCGGCTTCGAGATGACTGTAGTCGAGTAATATTACGGCTGTCGTCTTGCCCAGTTCGCGGAACAAATAGGCGCTCACCCCGCCCGAGGCGGTGGAATAGCCGAGATCGCGCGCCACTTCGCGGGTGCCCCTGACCTGCAGGCCGCCGCCGAAGCGGGCAGAGAAGGCGCGATCGACGCCGGCGGCCAGCGAGTAATGGGTCGCGTCCTGCAGGTCATTGCGCTTGTTGTTGGTGCGGCCAGCGCCGGCATCGATGCGGAGCTGCCCGCGCTTGCCCAAAGGGTGCTGCCAGTTAGCGCTGCCGCCGACGCTGAAACTGTAGGGATCGGTGCCGTACCAGCGCCACGAAGGCCCGGCGGACAGCGCGAACTTGTCACGGCCCCAAGTGAATTCCGGGCCGGCCTGCACCCCCAGGATGAAGTCGTCGAACTGCGACTGGCGGTAGATATCGGCGCTGCCCGAGAGGCGCAGCAACAGGTTTCTCGCTGGGCCAAGCGGCGCGCGGGCATAGGCCTGGCCGCGCAGGGCAAGGCCCACGCCTGAGCGCGCCCTGGCGTCCTCGTCCAGGGTGAAATCGCCGAGCACCGTGCCCAGCGTGTCCGATTTGGTCGCGCGGTTGATGTTGCTGTCCGGCGCTATCGCCACCTCGATGCTGCCGCCGAAAGGTTTGCGGGCACTCAGCGCATTGGCGTAAAAGCGAACCATCTGCTGGACCTCGCGCGGCAGGCCGCTGGCCTCGGCGGCGCGCAATTCGCGGCTGGCCGCGCCGAGATTGCCGAGCAGCGCCTGCATCCGCGCCAGTTCGAGCCGCACCCGCGCCGCCTTGGGCTTTTCATCGAGGATGCGGCGGAATTCTGACGCCGCCTCGCGGTGTTTGCCCTGCCGGTCGGCCAGCATCATGGCGAGCCGGAAGCGCGCCTCGCTGCGCGGTTCGATGTCCGGATTGCCGGCCAGCGCGCGGTAGGCGGTCTCGGCCGTGGCATAATCGCCGGCATCGCGCGCGCGGTCAGCAAAGGCGAACAGGTCGCTCACCGACAGCGAAACGCTCTGCGGCGGCGGGCGCTCCTCCCCAGCCAGCGCGGGCGCAGGCATGGCCGCCAGTGCGGCAAGAGAAACCAGATGTCTGACGCTGCGACCCCTTCGCGCCAAGGCCCTAGCGCGGCGGGGTCAATCATGTCCAGCCGGTGCCCTAACCCACCGCCAGCGCCCGCGCGCCCGGCTTGCCCAGCCAGCGTGCGGTGACGCCCCAGACGCGGGCGATTATCTCCTCCGACAGCGCCTGCTCCGGCGGGCCGTCGACTACCAGCCGGCCGTCCGCCAGCACCAGCACCCGGTCGGCATGGTTCATCGCCTGGGC
>JANONQ010000289.1:0-3526 GCA_031420935.1 Novosphingobium sp.
GACGCTGACCAGTGCGGCGAAAGAGATGGCTTGACTGAACCACTCCCGATCCCACCGGGCCCGAAGGTGCGATCGGCCGGATGGTGGCGGCGGGCCGCCTCTCCTCGATGATCCTGTGGGGGCCGCCCGGCACCGGCAAGACCAGCATCGCCCGCCTGCTCGCCGATGCCGTGGGCATGCGCTTCGTGTCGATCAGCGCGGTATTCTCGGGCGTCGCCGACCTCAAGAAAGCCTTTGCCGAGGCCGAAACCGCAGCGCGAATGGGCCAGCGCACGCTGCTGCTAGTCGACGAGATCCACCGCTTCAACCGCGCCCAACAAGACGGCTTCCTGCCATTCGTCGAGAAAGGCACGGTCACTTTAGTCGGCGCGACCACCGAAAACCCCAGTTTCGAACTCAACGCCGCGCTGCTCAGCCGCGCGCAGGTGCTCATCCTCCACCGGCTCGACGCGGCGGCATTGTCGGTGCTGCTCAGCCGGGCCGAGGCAGTGCAAGCGCGGCCCCTGCCCCTGACGCCGGAAGCGCGCGCGCGGCGCTGGTCTCCTCCGCCGACGGCGACGGCCGGTTCCTGCTCAACCAGGCCGAAATGCTCTATGCGGCAAATCTCTCCGAGCCGCTGGAACCGGCCGCACTCGGCGCGTTCCTGCACCGCCGGGTCGCGGTCTACGACAAGGACCGCGAGGGCCACTACAACCTCATCTCGGCCTTGCACAAAAGCCTGCGCGGCTCCGACCCGCAGGCGTCGCTCTACTATCTCGCCCGGATGCTGACCGCCGGTGAGGAGCCATTGTACGTGCTGCGGCGTCTCACCCGCTTCGCCAGTGAGGACATCGGCCTGGCCGACCCGCAGGCGCTCACCCAATGCCTTGCCGCCAAGGACGCCTATCAGTTCCTTGGCTCGCCCGAAGGCGAACTGGCGATCGTCCAGGCCTGCCTCTACCTCGCCACCGCGCCCAAATCGAACGCCGCCTATGCGGCGCAGAAGGAGTCGTGGAAGAGCGCGAAAGAAACCGGCTCGCTCAGCCCGCCCGCGCATATCCTCAATGCCCCCACCAAGCTGATGAAGGACATCGGCTACGGCAAGGGCTACGCCTATGACCATGAGACCGAGGACGGCTTCTCCGGCGCTGAATACTGGCCCGAGGGCATGACGCCGCAGACCTATTACCGCCCCGCCCCGCGCGGCTTTGAGCGGCAGGTGATCGAGCGGATCGAATGGTGGGACAAGAAGCGCCGGGAGCGGCGCGGGGCGTGAAATCGGGGCGCTTCCGCCATTTCGTGGCGATTGACTGGTCAGGTGCCAAAGGCGCACGCCAGAATGGCATCGCGATTGCTATCTGCCAGGCCGGCAGCGCAGCACCCGAACTGGTCCGCCCGGAGCATCGCTGGTCACGAGGCGAGGTTCTCGACTGGCTGCAATCCGATCTGCCACCCGAGGCGCTGGTCGGTCTCGACCTCTCGCCGGGGCTGCCATTCAACGACGCCAAGGCTTATTTCCCGGGATGGGATCAATCGCCCAAGGACGCCAAGTCCCTGTGGCAATTGATCGATGAGATTGCCGAGGGCGACGATCATCTCGCCGCGACCAGCGTTGTCAGCCATCCCGAGCTGCGGCGCCATTTCCGCCACGGCAAGCACGACTGCGGCGATCATTTCACCGGCGGCGCAGGGCGGATGCGCGCGACCGAGATCAGGCAGCGCAATCATCGACTGACGCCATCGAGCTGTTTCAACCTTGTCGGCGCGGCGCAGGTCGGTAAATCTAGCCTCACCGGAATGCGCATGCTCCACCGGCTGCAAGGCGCAATTCCGGTATGGCCGTTCGATGATCTGCCGGAACGGGGTTCCGTGCTGGTCGAAATCTACACCAGCCTTGCCGCAAGGCAGGCCAAAATTCCTCCTGGCCGCGCCAAGATGCTGACCGGCATGGCGCTCGACGCGGCGCTGCACGAACTGGGCGTGAGCCATCACGTCCCCCTCACTCGCTACACAGATCACGCCACCGACGCGATCCTCACCTCGGCCTGGCTGCGGATGGCCGCGCATGAACCTGCTCTATGGTCGCCGGCAGGCCTGAACCAAGTCGCCCAAACCGAGGGCTGGACCTTTGGCGTTACCTAAGGCAAAGCGCGCTCCGCCAAAGTGCCGGCTTAGCTCAGTTGGTAGAGCACCTGATTTGTAATCAGGGGGCCAGGGGTTCGAATCCTCTAGCCGGCACCATCGGGCGACCGGACATAGCTGGCATCGGCTTTCCGGATGATGCCGGGGCACTCGATAACACGCACAATGGGCTTTCCGCCAATGACCTCGATCAATCGCCCCCGCCGCAGCGCACTCTACCTGCCCGCCTCCAACGCCAAGGCCATCGCCAAGGCGCGGACCTTGCCCGCCGATATCGTCATCCTCGATCTGGAGGACGCGGTCGCTCCGGAAATGAAAGTGGAAGCGCGGGCGGCGGCGGTGGCGGCGGTGCTTGAAGGCGGCTTCGGCACGCGTGAAGTGGCGATCCGGGCCAATGGCATCGATAGCGAATGGGGCGCGGCGGACCTTGCCGCAATCGCCGCCTCGGGCGCCGATGCGGTGCTGGTGCCCAAAGTTTCCTCACCCGCCGATATCCTGCGCTATCAGGCCGCCCTCACCTCCGCACCTGGCCCGATGAAGCTGTGGGCCATGATCGAGACCTGCGCCTGCATTCCCCGTCTGGATGCCATCGCCGCGCTGGCGGCGCATACCCGGCTGTCGCTCTTCGTTATGGGCGTCAACGATCTCGCCAAGGAAATGCATGCGAGGCTAACGCCGGAGCGCACGCCATTCCTGCCGTTCCTGTCGCTTACCGTAGCGGCAGCGCGGGCCCATGGCGTCGCCATCCTCGACGGCGTCTGCAACGACTTCCGCGACTTGGACGTGTTCCGCGCCGAGGCCGAGCAGGGCCTGCTGTTCGGCTTCGACGGCAAAACGCTGATCCACCCCGACCAGATTGCGCCGTGCAACCAGGTGTTCTCGCCCGGTGCGGAGGAATTGGCGTGGGCGCAGATGGTGATCGCGGGTTTTGCTCTACCGGAGAATGCCGGCAAGGGGGTCATCCGGGTCGAGGGCAAGATGGTGGAGCTGCTGCATCTTGAGCAGGCGCAGCGGCTGGTGGCGGTGGCGGAGATGATCGGGGCTGCGGGGCCTCCTAAATAACCGGGTCACTTGCCCCTTACGGCCCGATAAAATCCACCGGCCCGCGGTACAGGTCGGGCGATTCCGCCTTCCAGCGGACCGAGCCATAGGGCCGCTCCAGCCGCCGCCGCACCCGCCCGCCCTGCCCGCTCCGGTTAAAGGCGTCGGCTTGCGCCTGGATATCAAGATCGGCCTGGGTGTAGCGGTCTCGCATGCGCAGATAATCACCCCAGGTCGGGCAGTGGTAGCGTTCCTGCCAGATCGACGGGTCGGCGATATCGCGCGAGATCGACCAGGCGAAGCCGCCGATGCGTTTGCGCACCTTCGCCACCTGCATCATCACGCCATAAAACTCGCGCGCCTT
>JANONQ010000290.1:0-2050 GCA_031420935.1 Novosphingobium sp.
TCGGTACGGGTTTTGGCCAAGGAGTTCGAGCCATCGGCCACCCAGCGCAAAAATATGCGGCGCAATTCCGATCTGGTTGTCTCGCACTGCCGGCCCTGGTCCACCTCCGAACAGTTCGAATTGTTGCAGCGCTATCTCGGAATCCGCCATCCCGGCGGCGGTATGGCGGCGATGGACGATGTCGATTTCTCGGACATGGTGGAACATACGCCGGTCACAAGCTTTGTTATCGAGTATCGCGAGCCTTCTGCGGATGGAGTGACGCCTGGCCGTCTGGTCGGTGCCTGTCTGACTGATCGGCAGGGCGATGGGTTGTCGATGATATACAGTTTCTACGACCCGGAACATGAGGCGCGGATCGGGCTTGGCAACTTTATTATCCTCGATCACATTGGTCGCGCTGCGGAGTTTGGCCTTCCGTACGTCTATCTGGGATATTGGGTCGAAGGCTCTCCTCGAATGCAATACAAGGTGCGTTATCGTCCAATCGAACGACTCACTCGGAGCGGCTGGGAACGCATATCCGCTCAAGAGCAGGACCGCTTCATCATGGCTGCGGCCACCGCCCGCGGTGTTTCCGCGCCGCTCCCCGAAGGCAGCGGCAAGGATGGTGTGCCGGGCGGGCAAGATCAATATCGCCTGGTTGATTGATCGACCGCTGGCAGGGGCGCTTGGCGCGTCGCTGCTGCTGATCTCATCGCCTGCCCCTGCGCAAGATCGCAGCACCGACGCCGAGCTGCGGGAGCTTATTCCCGATCAAGCGGTCGGTAACCCCGAAGCTTGGGCGCAGATCCCCGCGCCAACGCCGGTGCCAATCGATCCGCAGCTGGAACCGGAATCCCCGTTGGCCCAAGATGGCGGATTTCGCCTGCCTTGGCCGGACCAGCAGCTGGACTTGCCTGAATTGGCCGGACTCGAACCCGATGCCGAATCGGCTGCTCTTGCCGTGCAATCGGACCAGGTGCCGGCGGTGCGCGATGCTAAGCAGATCGAACAAATCTCCCCGCAGCTCGCCCTGGTGTTCCCGGGCGATCCCATCCGGTTTCCGGAACGCAGCACCTTCGCCAAGCGCTTTGCCGCCCTGTCGGCGATCGAGCAACTGTCCGGCGAGGGCGAGGACAATGCCGCGCAGCTGGGCGCGCGCGCCCGCACCGACCGCGATCTGTTGCGCCAGGTGCTGCGCATCTATGGGTATTACGACGCCGAGATTGAGCAGACCGTAAGCGGCATCGTGCCAGGCCAGGATGCCGCCGCAGTCAAGCCATCGGTCCGCTTCACCATCGATCCCGGCGCGCGCTATCATTTCGGCCGCGTCGATCTCGGGGATATGCCGGGGACGGGCAGCGATTTTCCGGCGCTGCGTTCCAGTTTCGGCATCCAGAGCGGCGATCCAGTGAACAACGACCGTATCGTTGCCGCGCGCACCGGGCTGGACAATGCGCTGGGCGAAAGCGGCTACGCTTTTGCCAAGTTGGGCGAGCCGGACCTGCTGGTCGATCACCGCCGCGAAGAGGGCGATCTGACCGTGCCGCTGACCACTGGCGGCCGCTACGCCTTTGGCCCGGTCATCAGCGAACTGCCGAAGTTCCTCTCGGGCGGCCATCTTGAAGACATCGCCCGCTTCGATCGCGGCGACCTCTACAAGCGCAGCCTGGTCGACGATTTGCGCCGGGCAATCATTGCCACCGGCCTGGTCTCCAGCGTCGGCATAAACGCGCGCGAGACAGCGCCGCCGCAGGGCGAAACGCCGGGCGCGGTTGCGCTTGATGTCACCATGACCCCGGCGCCGCTGCGCACTATCGCCGGTGCCATCGGCTATGATTCCGCCGAAGGGATACGGGCCGAAGCCAGCTGGGAACACCGCAATCTGTTTCCGCCCGAAGGCATGCTGCGGGTCCGGGCGATTGCTGGCACCAAGGAACAGCTCGCCGGCGTGACCTTGCGCCGCAACAATTTCCGCGGCCGCGACCAGGCGCTGACTTTCGATCTCTATGCCAATACCGTGAACCGGGACGCCTATGTCGCCCGCACGGCTGCGATTTCCGCGACC
>JANONQ010000291.1:0-4744 GCA_031420935.1 Novosphingobium sp.
GAAGCCCGGATCGCCCATTTTCACCAGGGGACGATCACATCAGAACGGCAGCTTGAACCCTGCGGGAAGGCCCATCCCCTGTTGAACCCGCGCCATTTCCTCGCCCGCCACCTGGTCAGCCTTGACCCGCGCATCGTTGAAGGCGGCGGCCACGAGATCTTCCAGGATGGGCTTTTCCGACAGCTGCATCAGGCTGTCATCGAGGCTGACGCCGATCACGCGGCCCTTGGCGGAGCAGCGGATTTTGACCAGCCCGCCGCCGGAGACGCCTTCGACTTCCATGCCGTCGAGCTTTGCCTGGCTCTCGGACATCTGCTTCTGGATGGATTCGGCCGCCTGCTGCGCGGCCTGCAACATCTCTTCCATTGATTTCATGCGTTTCGGCTCCAGTTGCGCTCGCCCCGGCCCAGCGGAACAACGTCTTCTTCATTGACAAGTTCCGCCCCGGGGAAGGCTGAAAAGGCTGCCTCGACCAGTGGATCGCGGCGCAGGGCGGCGGCTTCGTCCTGCTGGCGGGCCTCGCTCAGCTCGCGCAGCGAGGGCCCTCCTTCGCCGGGCGCAAGCTCGACCAGCCAACGCTCGCCGGTCGCCTTAAGCAGCCCGTCGCGAATTTCCGGCGAGGGGTCGCCGGCATAGCCGGGCGTGAGACTAAAGCGCAGTTCACCGTGCGACAGCGCAGCCACGCGCACCCAGTCGCGCATGATCTGGGCGGTCCGCAGCTGCCCCACCCGGTCGACCGCCTCCACCAGCGCCTCCCACGGCGGCGCGGCTGGTGATGGCGCTGCGACCGGAGACCCGTCCGCCGAAGGCGCCGCGGCAGGAACCGGCCGCGAAGCGAGCTCTTCCAGCCGCTTCACCAGACTGCCGGGATCGGGCATATCGGCGGCGTGCATTACCCGCAGCAGCGCCATCTGCGCTGAGACCAGCGGATCGGGGGCGGTGCGCACCTCGTCGTAGCCTTTGAGCAGCAACTGCCACAAGCGGTGCAGCTGCCCGGCCGAAAGCGACTTGGCCCAGCCCTCGATCGCCGCGCGCTCCTCAGCGGAGGCGGCATCGATGTCACCCTGCCCGAGCTGTGCGACGGTAACCCGGTGGGTCAGCTCCATCGCCACGCGCAGCAGAGCCAGCGGTTCTATCCCCAACGCGAACTGATGCGCGACAAGATCGAGCAGCGCGCGCCCTTCCCCGGCCAGCAGCGCGGCGAACAGCCCCCGCTGGACGCTCTTGTCGGCGAGGCCAAGCATTTCCTGCACTTGGGCGGCGGTCACCCGCCCTTCGCCGCCCAGATCCGCATGGGAAATCGCTTGGTCGAGGATCGACAGGCCGTCGCGGACCGATCCTTCCGCCGCCGCCGCGATCATCGCCAGCGCTTCCGCATCTGCCTCGAACGCTTCGGCTTTGCAGATACCGGCGAAATGATCGGCCAGCATCGGCGCGGCGATCCGGCGCAGGTCAAAGCGCTGGCAGCGCGAGAGCACCGTCACCGGCAGCTTGTCGGCTTCTGTAGTGGCGAACAGGAATTTCACATGCGGCGGCGGCTCTTCCAGCGTCTTCAAAAGCGCATTGAAGGCGTTGCGCGAGAGCATGTGGACTTCGTCGATGATGTAGATCTTGTAACGCGCCGAAACCGCCGAATAGCGCACCGCCTCGATGATCTCGCGGACGTCGTCGACGCCGGTGTGGCTGGCGGCGTCCATCTCGATGACGTCGATATGCCGCCCCTCGGCGATGGCGACGCAGGGTTCGCACTGGCCGCAGGGATCAATCGTCGGCCCGCCCTGCCCGTCGGGTCCGATGCAGTTCAAGGCCTTGGCGATCAGCCGCGCGGTCGAGGTCTTGCCCACCCCGCGCACGCCAGTCATCAGGAAGGCATGGGCCAGCCGGTCGCGCCGGATGGCATTGCCCAGCGTCTGCACCATGGCGTCCTGGCCGATCAGCTGGGCGAAGGTTTGCGGGCGGTATTTGCGGGCGAGGACGCGGTAGGGCTGGGCGGCGGCTAGCAGCGGAGCCGGCGGCCGCGCTGGCTCGGCCGCGCCAAACAGCGCTGTCTGTCCCGCAGCCTCAAGCTCGGCCACGCTGGGCGCGGCTTCGCCTTCGTCCAGCGGCGACTCGCCAAAAATATCAGGTGAATCGCCCATTGGCCGACACCTAGGGGCTGGCACCGAGAATGTCAGGGAAAAAGGAGCCGGGCGACCCGCCGCAATCCGTTGTGGCTGCTTCCTTCCGGACCTGACCAGATTGGCGAACGCAAACGTCCGCCCGGACTCCCGGCGGCGCATATGGCCGCGCCGGCGCGATTCCGCAAGGCCTCCCTACTAGCGAAAATTATCCGCATAGGCCTGCAGCTTCAGCCGCTTCACCGGCGTTGCCAGCACCCGCGCGGCGATGCCGTGGCGCTGAGCGTAGGCCTGAGCTTCCGCGCTGCTGGCGAAGGTCAGCACCACCTGCACCTGGGTGTCGCCCGAGCCGGACCAGCCCATCAGCGGGTCCGCGCGCCGCGCTTCAGCCGGGGCGAATTCAAGGATCCATTGATCGGTGAGCGCCTTGCCGGACTGCATGGCGTTTTTCGGGCGTTGATAAATGCGGGCGGTCATGGACAGCGCTCTCCGCCCAAACGCGCCGCGAATCAAGTCTTGCGTGAAGCCTCGAACGCGTTGCGGGTTTTAAGGCTGGGGTCTTCGGTCCAGGGCTGGTCAGGCCAGCGGTGTTTGGGATAGCGGCCCTTCATGTCGCGCACGACATCGCGCCAGCTGCCCCGCCAGAAGCCGGGCAGATCGCCGGTGGTCTGAATCGGCTTGCCGCCGGGCGAAGTCAGCTTGAGCAGCAGCGGCTGGGCGGGCTGGCCGAAGCTCGGGTGGCAGTCGAGCCCGAACAACGCCTGCACCCGCAGTTCCACCGAGGGGCCGCCCTCGTCCTCATAGTCGATCGCATGGCTCGAGCCGGCCGGGCTGATGAATTGGGCGGGGGCAAGCCGCTCAAGCTTCTGGCGCTCGTCGTAGCCCAGCCGGTTCAACAATGCCTGGTGCAGCACGCCCGGTTCCAGCGCGTCGAGCCGGCGGGTGAGCAAGAGCGCGAGCCAGTCTTCCAGCGTAGCAAGCAAGGCCTCGTCCGACAGCGCAGCGATTCCGGCGAAGCGTGCGCGTTTAAGCAGAGCCAGGCTGGTATGCGAGAACGGCAGCAGGGCGAGGCCGTCATCGCTAACCCGCGCGATCAGGAACGCCTTTATCGCATCCGCATCGGGCGCAGGATCGGGTCCCCGGCTTAGCGTCACGGCCCCCAGCCGCTGCTCGATAAGTGCCTCGACCCGGCGTTCCTCTGCAATCCAGCGCAGCGCCGGGCGCCGCTCGATCCGGTGGGCGAGCCAGCGCAGCACTTCGGCCTCGGTCAGCGCCATCGCGCCGGTGATCCGCGCACCCTTGGCCTCACCCTGCGCCTCGCCGACCGCCAGCCATTCGGCACGCGCCAGCGGCGAGGCGGGATCGAGCCGGAGCCCCCTGCCCCCGGCGGCAAGCCAATGCTCGCCGCTGGCATCGCGGCGCTTGGCGAGGTTGTCAGGGAAGGCTTCGGCGAGGAGGATTGCATGGGGCGGGCTTGGCGCGTGGGCATTGCCGCGCGCCATCCTTGCCCACCGGTCCGCCAGCTTGCGCGAGGCCTCGGCCCGTGACGAACGGTCCCCGTTCCACCGATCCAGCCGCTGCGCCAGATCCTCCCCGCGCCCTCCCAGACCGCGCTCCTGCAACAATAGTGCCAGCTTTGCTGCATCCCGTTCCGCGCCATATTGCGCAGCATAGAGCAGCATATGCGCCAGCGGCGGGTCCATCGGCAGCGATGCCATCGCCCGGCCATGCGGCGTGATCTGTAATCCGCGCTCATCCTGAGCTTGTCGAAGGAGTGCCCCCAGCCGCTCCAGCTTCGCCCCCGCCGCGCTCAACGCTGCAGTCGGCGGCGGGTCGAGCCAGGCCATCGCCGGCGGGTCGCCGGCACCCCATCCGGCGAGCGACAGCACCAGCGGGGCAAGGTCTGACGTGAGGATCTCGGGCGGATCGAAGGCCGGCCGGCCGGCATGCGCCGCCTCTTCCCACAGCCGGTACGCCACCCCCGGCCCCTGCCGCGCGGCACGCCCGGCGCGCTGGGCGGCGGCGGCCTGGCTGGCGCGGTGGGTGACGAGCCGGGTGACGCCGGCTGCCTTGTCGTACTCGGCGCGGCGCGACAGCCCGGCGTCGACCACCACCGATACCCCGTCGAGCGTCAGCGAGGTTTCGGCAATCGCCGTCGCCAGCACGATCCGCCGCCGCCCTTGCGCATCGCGCCTGATCGCGGCGCGCTGCGCGGCGGGTTCGCACTGGCCGTGGAGCGGCAGCACCAAAGCCTGCGGTAGCCGCTCAGCCAGCCGCTCGGCGGTGCGGTTGATTTCCCCAACCCCGGGCAGAAAGGCGAGGATGTCACCCTGTTCCTCGCGCCAGGCGGTGAGGATGGCGACGGCCATCGCATCGTCCAGGCGCAGTTCGGGCCGCGCGCCCAGCCAGCGAATCGCGAGCGGATAGGCCTTGCCGGCGCTCTCGATCACCGGGGCATCCCCAAGCAAATGCGCAAACCGCGCCCCGTCGATTGTCGCCGACATCACCAAAAGCCGCAAATCCTCGCGCAGCACCGCCGAGCTCTCGATAGCAAGAGCGAGGCCGAGGTCGCTATCGAGGTGCCGCTCATGCGCTTCGTCGAACAGCACGGCGGAAACGCCGGCAAG
>JANONQ010000292.1:0-5375 GCA_031420935.1 Novosphingobium sp.
CACCAGCGCCTGCGCGCGCGCGCGGCTCTCGGCGAGCCCGCGCGCGAGCAGGAGCTGATCGACCCGCTGCTTGCCGGCGGGGCGCGTTCTGGCGGTGAGAGGAGATACTGGCGGGGTTGTCACGCGTGGTTCCAGGGTTGCCGGGAGAGGAGAGTAATTCCATAGCGATAGCATGAAGGCAAATCGTCTCCACCCGCTCGCCAGGATTTCGCTCGGCGGCTTGCTCTTGCTGCTCGCCGTTTCCTGCTCGGGGCGAAGAGCGCCACCGCCGCCGGTCGTGACGCCTGCGCCAGCAGCGCTGCCCCGGCCCATTTCCCCTCCGCCAGCGCCGCCGCTCGTCGCGGACTGGCGCGATGCGCCGATTACGCCGGGAACCTGGCGCTGGGCGATGGAAGGCAGCCAATCGATCGCGCGCTTCGGCGGTCAAACGCTGGTGCTCAGCTGCGATCGCGACGCTGCTGCGGTGACGCTCATGCGACCGGGTACGGCAGAGGCGCAGGTACCGGTGACAATCATCACTTCCGCCCTGTACCGCACGGTGAGCGCTACCGCGCAGCCCGGCCCGCCGCCGATGATTGCGCTGACCCTGCCG
The DNA here is from genome assembly GCA_031420935.1 of Novosphingobium sp. Lineage (GTDB taxonomy): Bacteria > Pseudomonadota > Alphaproteobacteria > Sphingomonadales > Sphingomonadaceae > Novosphingobium. The sequence continues at coordinate 593 of JANONQ010000292.1, forward strand.
GCGCGCGACAGCCTGCTCGACGCGATGGCGTTCAGCCGCGGCCGCTTCGTTGTTGAAACCGCCGGCTTGCCGACACTCTATGTGCCAAGCTGGCCCGAAGTGAGCCGGGTGATCGAGGATTGCCGCTAAATCCGGGGCGTAACGCGGGGGCGAATTGCATCGGCGCGAAACCCCGATACTGACAACAAAAAAATACATTGCAAGACTTGTTGTGCGCGGCAAAATGATTCACATATTCGTACAAGGCGGCGCGGTGTTATAGCCCCTGCCTTACCGCGAAAGCGGTCTATCTTGGCTCAACAGCGCGAAAGGAGGTGATCCGATGTCTCATGGTTCAGCACAGGGGTCGGAAATCCGCAATTCGGAGCATTACCGCTAGGCTTGCCCGCAAGCGATAGAGGCTTCGTAAGCGGCGCTTCCGGCCGCTGACCATGTGAAGGGCCGTACCGGATTGCCGGTGCGGCCCTTCTCATATTCCGTGTCAGGAGCGCGACCAGAACCAATCCCCCTTCCTTCTGCGTGCTATTCCGCTTAGAACAGAGCGCTTCTCCTTTATTTCATATTTATCGCCTCTAGCGTAACTTTGATCCAAATCGCGCCACGCGCAATCAGGGGATCTTTTATCCATGGCGACCACCGCCACTCCCGAATTGACCTTCACCCGCTTGCCCCACCCGGCCAGCACCCCGGCGGCAGCGCGCGCGCAAATCCTCGCCAATCCAGGCTTCGGCACCCATTTTTCCGACCACATGGTCTCGATCGACTGGAGCGAGGAGCGCGGCTGGCATGGTGCGGCGGTCGGGCCCCGCGTGGCCATCCCGCTTGATCCAGCCGCCGCAGTGCTGCACTATGCGCAGGAGATTTTCGAAGGGTTGAAGGCCTACCGCCAGCAGGACGGCGGCATCGCCCTGTTCCGCCCGCAGGCCAACGCCGCGCGCTTCAACCGCTCCGCCGCGCGGCTGGCAATGCCCGCGCTCCCCGAGGCCACATTCATCGAAGCCATTCGCCAGCTGGTCGCCGTCGACCGCGAGTGGTTCCCCAGCGTTGAGGGCGGATCGCTCTACCTGCGCCCGTTCATGATCGCCACCGAGGCCTTCCTCGGCGTGCGCCCGGCCAAGCAGTACAAATTTCTCGTGATCGCCTCACCCGTCGGCAATTATTTCAAATCGGGCGCACCGGCAGTGTCGATCTGGGTGAGTGAATACTCCCGCGCCGCGCCGGGCGGCACCGGGGCGGCCAAATGCGGCGGCAATTACGCCGCCAGCCTGGTTCCCCAGGCCGAGGCCATCGCCCGCGGCCACGATCAGGTAGTGTTCCTCGACGCCGCCGAGCACAAATGGATCGAGGAGCTGGGCGGCATGAACCTCTATTTCGCCTTCGACGACGGCTCGCTGATCACCCCGCCGCTCACCGGCACGATCCTGCCAGGCATCACTCGCGATTCGATTATGCAACTCGCCCGCGAGGAGGGGCTGGAGGTGCGCGAGGAACGCTACAGCCTCGATCAGTGGCGTAATGATGCCGCCTCGGGCAAACTCATCGAAGCCTTCGCCTGCGGCACTGCGGCGGCGGTGACACCGGTAGGGAAGATTGCCGGGCATGACGGGGAGTTCACGGTCGGCAGCGGCGGCCCCGGTCAGCTGACCGAGCGGCTCAAGGCGCGGCTGGTGGCAATCCAGCGCGGCGAAGCGGCGGATACGCATGGCTGGGTGATGCGGCTGGATTGAGCAGGTCGGCCGGGGCGCTATAACACCCGGTCGATGGCATGAAGCCCCAAACCAACCAGCCCGCCCACCAGCGTGCCGTTGATCCGGATGAATTGCAGGTCGCGCCCGACAGCGCCTTCGATGCGGTCGGTCACGGTGTGGGCGTCCCAGCGACGAACGGTCTCGGACACCAGCCGGACGATCTCGCCGCCATAACGGGTAGCGATGCCGACCATGGTGCGCCGGGCGAAGCGGTTGACCAGGGTCTGCAGCCGCGCGTCGTTCTGCAAGGCGGCGCCGAATTCGCCGATGCTGGCGGCGAGCTGTTCGGATAACGCCTTATCCGGGTCGCGCGCGGCGCGCAGCATCTGGCTGCGCAGCCGTTCCCAGATGCTGTCGAGCCATTTCCCCATCGCCGGGTTGGCCACCACTTCCGCTTTCAGCTTCTGCACCCGCGCCTGCATTTCCGGATCGTGCAGCAGCGCCTCGGCGAGCTGGTCCAGCCCTTCCTGAACTTTGCCGCGCAAAGGATGACCGGGATCGACCAGAGTTTCAGCGAGCAGGCGGTAGAGCCCGTCGAGCACACCATTGGCCAGCTTTTCGTCGAGCCCCGTCCAGCGCAGCAACGCATTGGCGTGCTCGTGGATGATCGCCCGAATGAGGTCTTCGTTCGCCTCAATGGTCATGCCGACGCGGCGGATAAGGGCTTCGAGGACCGGCAGGTGGCGCCGGTCGGCAATCGCGGCGGTGAGCAGCTGGCCAAGTAAGGGAGCCAGCTCCAGCTTTTCCAGCTGGCTGCGCAGCCCGCTCCTGACCAGTCCGCCGAGCTGCTCGGGATCGAGCGATTCGAGAATGTCGCCGAACAGATTGGCCGCGCCCGCGCGCAGCCGCGACTGCACCCCGCGTCCGGGCTCGGCGAGATAGCCGCCCGTCGCCGCGGCGATATTGAAGCTGCGCATGCGCCGGGCGATGACTTGCGGGGTGAGGAAATTGTCGCGCAGGAACGCCGCCATGGTCTCGGCGATACGGTCCTTGTTTTCCGGGATGATCGCAGTGTGCGGGATCGGCAGGCCGAGCGGGCGGCGGAACAGCGCGGTGACCGCGAACCAGTCGGCCAGCCCGCCGACCATCGCCGCCTCGGTGAACGCCAGCGCATAGCCCCAGGCCGGATGCTGGCCGGCGAACGGCCGCAGTAGCACGAAGGCCAGCGCCATGACGAGAAGCAGTCCGGTGGCAATCATGCGCATGCGCCGGCCCCGGTCGGCGGCAAACGGGGGGGAAAGATCGCGCAAGCCGCTCACTCGGCGGGAACGGCGTCCGGATTGGCCGGACCGGAGCCGGCGGGATAGTTAGCCTCGCGGTCTTGCTCAGGTTGATAGGTCAGTAGCGAGCGGCGCAGCATCGGTCCGATGCGCTTCTCGACCCCGTCGGCCAGGCTGAAGGCGGCGGGGACGATCAGCAGCGTCAGCGCGGTCGACATGATCAGCCCGCCGATCACCACCGTTCCCATTGGCGCGCGCCAGGCGCCATCGCCGGTCAGCGAAACCGCGGTGGGAATCATGCCGGCGGTCATCGCCACGGTGGTCATGACGATCGGCTGGGCGCGCTTGTGCCCGGATTCGATGATCGCCTCAAACTTGCTGGCTCCGCGTGCCATTTCCTCGATCGCGAAATCGATGAGCAGGATCGAATTCTTGGCGACGATGCCGAACAGCATGAGCATGCCGATATAGACGGGCATCGACAAATGCTGGCCGGTGATCACCAAAGTGAGCAGCCCGCCCAGCGGCGCGAGGAACAGCGAGCCCATATTGACCAGCGGCGAGATTACCCGGTGATACAGCAGCACCAGCACTGCGAAAACCAGCAGGATACCGGCCGGCAGCGCGAAGGCCAGGCTTTCAGTCATCTCCTTCTGCCATTGATCGGTGCCAAACGGCGTGTTGCTGATCCCGCGCGGCAGGGTCTGCAGCACCGGCAGAGCGTTGATCGCCGTCATTGCCGGACCTTTGACCACCCCGGGGGCAAGGTCGGCGCCAATGAACACGCGGCGCTGCTGGTTATAGCGCTGGATACTGCTGGGCCCTGAGCCGAAGGTTATCTCGGCCACACGCGACAGCGGCACCGAGCCGCCGGTTGCGGTCGGCACCGGCAGGTTGGCGATGTTGGTGATATCGCGGCGCGCTTCTTCGGGCAGGCGAACCCGGATCGGGATCTGGCGGTCGCTGAGCGAGAATTTCGCCGCATTCTGATCGATTTCGCCAATCGTGGCGACGCGGATCGCCTGGCTGAGCGCCTGGGTCGATATGCCAAGGCTGGCGGCGAGATCGAGCCGGGGCGTGATCTGAACTTCGGGCCGCCGCATATCGGCGCTGATCCGGGGTGCGACGATTTCTTGCACCCCTTTCATCTGTTCGACCAGCTTTGCGGCGGTATCGTCGAGCACCTGCGGATCGGATCCGGAAAGCATGATCGAAATCGCCCGGCCAGTGCCGCTGCCGCCCTGCCTGCCTATCATGTTCTGGAACGCGACCTGGGCATCGGGAATTTGCTGAAGGACCGGTGTCAACTCGTTCTCGAACTGCTGGCTGGTGGTGGCGCGATCTTCCTTCAGCATGACCAGCACCTGGCCATTGCCTTCGGTGATCCGCTGCAGAACGCCTTCGGTTTCGGAGCGGGCCTGAATGATCTTGGTAACGCGCGCCATGACCTGCTCGGTCTGCGCCAGGGTGGTGCCGGGCACCATCTCGACGCTGACCGTAGCGTAATTGTTGTTCTGGGTCGGGAAGAATTCGCCGGGGATGACCATCACCAGCACCCCCGTCAGAGCCAGCGCACCCGCGCCGACACCCATCATCCATATGCGGTGGTCGAGCAGGCGCGCTTTCAACCGCGTGCCCAGCCCCAGTTGGCCGCTCGCCAGGCGGTTGCGCGCCCGATAGGCAATCGCTTTGCTGGCATCGAGCGACCAGTGCAGCACGGTCAGATAGCGGTCCATCCAGGTTCCGGTGGCGTGTTCGGCTTCGCCATGCGCTTTCAGGAAATAGGCCGCGACCATTGGTGTGATGGTGCGCGCC
>JANONQ010000293.1:0-2193 GCA_031420935.1 Novosphingobium sp.
TATGTCCGCCCCGATCAGGTGCCGGTGCTGGCGACTGACTTTGCCGCATCGCTGGCCAGGCGGTCCGCGCGCTCGTTCTCGGCATGGCCATTATGGCCTTTGACCCATTCCCAGCGAAGGTTGTGCCGCTGGGCGGCCTCGATCAGCTCGTGCCACAGGTCGGCATTGCGCACCGGTTGCTTGCTGGCGTTGATCCAGCCTTTGCGCTTCCAGCCCTCGAGCCATTTGGTCTTGCCGTCGATAACATAGCGGCTGTCGGTGTGCAGGCGCACATCGCAGCTTTCGGTCAGCGCATTGAGCGCACGAATGACGGCGGTCATTTCCATGCGGTTGTTGGTGGTCGCGGGCTCGCTGCCGCTCAGCTCTTTTTCATGGCCGCCCATTCGCAGGATCGCACCCCAGCCGCCCGGCCCGGGATTGCCCTTGCAGGCACCATCGGTGAAGATGTCGATGCGTTTCAAGGTAACGAATCTGCCTTTGATTACGTTGAGAAAATACCGCCATTGGCCGGATCTGCATAAAATTCAAGCCGGCGCGCAAAGGCCATGGGATCCTTGCGGGTAACCAGCGCTCCCGATGGAGTATTCATCCAGTCGTAAGCCCGGGTCAGGAGAAACCGCATGGCAGCACCGCGGGCAAGCAGCGGCAGTGCGCCGCGCTCCGCCGGGCTCAGCGGCCGGATTGCATTGTAGCCCGCCAGCAAGGCCCGGGACAATGCCGGATCGAAGCGCGAACCATCGGCGCTGAAGCACCACGCTGCGTGCGCCACGGCGACGTCGTAAGCGGTGATGTCGTTGCCGGCGAAGTAGAAGTCGATCAGGCCGGTCACTTCGTCGTCCAGCATCAGCACATTGTCAGGGAACAGATCGGCATGAATTATGCCGCGCGGCAAATCCGCCGGCCATGTCCTGGCAATCAGCGCCAATTCGCGCTCGACCAGCTCCGCCAGCTTCGGGTGGATCGAGGCCAGGCCCTCGGTCCCGCAAGCCCGTGCCAGCGCTTGCCATTCCGGCAGGCCAAGGCCGTTGGCACGCCGCGGCGTGAAATCCGCCGCCGCCAGATGAACGCGCGCGAGCGCACCGCCGACCGCAAGCGCCTGGGCCAGTGTGGGCGCGCTCACCGAAACGCCTGGCAGAAATTCGATCAGTGCCAGCGCCTTGCCGTCGTAATAGCGGAACGCCTGGCCTTCGGTATCGTGGATCGTTCGCGGGACCGGGCAGCCACGATCGGCAAGGTGGTCGAGCAGTCCCAAAAAGAACGGCAGGTCGCTGACTTCGACGCGCTGCTCGTACATGGTCAGAATGAACCGTGCGCCGCCGCCATCCGCGCCCGATGTCTCGATCAGCCAGTTGCTGTTCGAGACGCCCTCGGCAATCCCCTTGGCGGAGCGCAATTGGCCAACGCCGAAAGCATCGACAATCTCGGCCAGCGCCTCTGCGCCAAGCTGGGTGTAGACCGCCATGGCTTCGGCTCTAATCGGCCAGCTGGCGCGGCAGCTTGAAGATCATGTTTTCCTTGGCAGTGGTGACCACTTGCTCTTCGACCTTGCGCAATTCACCCAGCCGGGCCGCCACCTCGCGCACCAGTGATTCGGGGGCGGAAGCGCCGGCGGTAAGGCCGAGGACGGAAACGCCTTCGAGCCAGGCGGGATCAATCTCCGCGGCCCGCTGGATCAGCCGGGCACTTGTGCCGCAGCGCTCGGCGACTTCCACCAGCCGCCGCGAATTGGAACTGTTGGGCGCGCCGATCACCAGCACCAGCTGGCAGTCCGCCGCAATCGCCTTGACGGCGGCCTGACGGTTGGATGTCGCATAGCAGATGTCATCCGCCTTTGGTCCGGCAATGCCGGGGAACCGTCGATGGAGCGCGGCGACGACGTCCGCCGTATCGTCGACCGACAGCGTGGTTTGGGTTAGAAAGGCAAGCGGTTCGTCCGAGGCGAAGTCGAGCGCGGCGACATCCTCCAGGGTTTCGATCAAGGTCATCGTCCCCTCCGGCACCTGGCCAAAAGTACCGATGACTTCTGGATGGCCTTTGTGGCCGACAAACAGGATGTGGCGTCCGGCCTCGATCTGGCGCTCCGCCTGACGGTGTACCTTGCTCACCAGCGGGCAGGTCGCATCGAGCCATTCGAGGCCGCGCGCCGAAGCAGTGGCGGGCACCAGCTTCGGCACGCCGTGGGCGGAGAAGATC
>JANONQ010000294.1:0-3373 GCA_031420935.1 Novosphingobium sp.
CAGCCGGGCGAACTCGGCACTTTCCAACCCCGGGATTGTGCGGAACAGCCGCACTTGCTCAGCGTGTTTTAGCTTGGTCTGGAAACCGACCATGTTCCATAACGTGCCAAGCGCATTATCCTGCCTGAGCTGCACCACCGCATAGGGCCAGCGCCCGGTTTTCGGATTGTCGAGCCCGACCGGCTTCATCGGCCCGAAGCGCAGCGTATCGACCCCGCGCTCGGCCATCACCTCGATCGGCATGCAGGCCTGGAAATAGGGAGTATTGGCCTCCCACTGCTTGAACACGGTCTTCTCGCCAGCGACCAGCCCGGCGTGGAAGGCGAGGTATTGCTCGCGGTCCATCGGGCAGTTAATATAGTCTTTGGTGTCGCCCTTATCCCAGCGCGAGGCCATCCAGCAGATGTCCATATCGATGCTGTCGCGGTAGACGATCGGGGCGATGGCATCGAAAAAGGCGAGGCTGTCCGCCCCGGTCGCCGCGCCGATGCTGGCGGCGAGCGCGGCGGCGGTGAGCGGTCCGGTGGCGATGATGGTCAGGCCGGCGGCCGGCAGAACGTCGATCCGCTCGCGCACCACTTCGAGATTGGGGAGCGAGGCGAGGGCGTTTTCCACTTCGGCGGAAAACACATCCCGGTCCACCGCCAGCGCCGAGCCGGCCGGAACCTGCGCCTTTGCCGCCGCCGCCATGATCAGTGAGCCGCACTGCCGCATCTCGTAATGGAGCAGGCCGACCGCGTTGTTTTCGTCATCGTCCGACCGGAAGCTGTTGGAACACACCAGTTCCGCCAGCGCATCGGTCTGGTGGGCGGGGCTGCGCTCGCCAGTTCCGCGCATTTCCGACAGCCGCACGCGGATCCCGCGCCGGGCGAGTTGCCAGGCGGCCTCGCTCCCGGCGAGACCGCCGCCGATGATGTGGATGTCGTGGGTCATGGCTGGAGCGCCTAGCGCTTGCGGTATGGTGAGAGCAAGCGCATGGGTTGCAGCGACAATACCGGAGTGTTATAACATTCGTATGAACACGAAGGCTAAGCTCATCAAGGTTGGAAACTCGACAGGGGTCGTCATCCCGAGGGATGTCCTCATTCGACTGCGTGCTACGCAGGGTGACGAACTGCACTTTGTCGAAAGGGCCAATGGCGAATTCACGATCGGCAAATACGATCACGAGTTTGCGCGCGCGATGGAACTTGCCGAAGAAATCATGCATGAGGATCGGGATATACTTCGCGTCCTAGCAAAATGATGTCTTGGAGGTGGGTGAGCCGGCTCGAAATTGAGGCGGTTCACGAGCGGCAGCTTGCCGAGCACGGCGGCGGTGTTGGCATTCGCGATGAAAATGTCCTGGAATCGGCGCTTGCGCGACCGATCAACCTGACACTCTACGGCGAGCCTGATATTGCACATCTGGCGGCATCGCTAGCGTTTGGTCTGGCGCGCAATCATCCATTTGTCGATGGGAACAAGCGCAGCGCTTGGGTTGGCGCTCGCTTGTTCCTACGATTGAATGGTGTCGCGATCGCATTCGACAAGTCGGAAGCGACCATCATGATGCAGCGCCTCGCTGCCGGCGAACTGATGGAAGATGACCTTGCAATTTGGTTCCGTGAGCGGCTCATACCATCGCAGGTAAGCCCGAATATCAGCCTTCCTCGGTAACGCCTTCCTCATCATCGCCGCGCACTTCGGCCAGCCGCACCGCACTCACCACATGCTCTTCGTCGGCGACGTTGAACAGCCGCACGCCGGCCGAGCCGCGCCCGATCACCCTGAGCGATTCCAGCGGCAGACGGATCAGCTTGGCCTGGTCGGTCACCAGCATCAGCTGGTCGGCCCGGGTCGACGGGAAGCTGGCGACCACAGGCCCGTTGCGCTTGATATTGTCGATGTTGGTGATGCCCTGGCCGCCCCGCCCGGTGCGGCGGTATTCATAGGCTGACGAAAGCTTGCCGTAGCCATTGGCGCAGACGGTGAGGATGAACTGTTCCTTTGCCGCCATCTCTTCGACTCGCGCTGTAGGCAGATCGCTTTCGCCCTCGCGATCGCCCTTCCAGGGAGCAAATTTGAGGTAGGCTTCGCGTTCTTCCGGGGCGGTGCCGACGCGGTGAAGGATCGACAGCGAGATTACCTCATCGTCCCCCTTGAGCGCCATGCCGCGCACGCCGGTCGAGGTGCGGCTCTGGAATTCGCGGACATCGTCGGCCGGAAAGCGGATCGCCTTGCCCAGACGGCTGGCAAGCAGCACGTCGTCATTGCTGGTGAGCAGTGCGACGCCGATCAGCCGGTCAGCCGAATCCTCGTCGAAGCGCATGGCGTATTTGCCGTTGGACGGGATGCTGGCGAAGGCATCCATGCTGTTGCGGCGGACGTTGCCCCGGGCGGTGGCGAAAACCACGTTCAACTCGCCCCAAGTGCTCTCGTCGTCGGGCAGCGGCAGCACCGCAGCGATGGTTTCGCCCTGATCGAGCGCCGGCAGCAGGTTGACGATCGGCCGCCCTCGCGTCGCCGGTCCGCCTTCGGGCAGGCGCCAGACCTTGAGCCGGTAAACCTTGCCGGCGGTCGAGAAGAACAGCACCGGGCTGTGGGTCGAGGTGACGAACATGGTCGAGACCACGTCCTCGTCCTTGGTCGCCATTCCGGCGCGGCCCTTGCCGCCGCGGTTTTGGGCGCGGAAGATCGATAGGCTGGTGCGCTTGATATAACCGTCCATGGTGACGGTGACGACCATGTCGTCGCGCTCAATCAGATCCTCGTCCTCGATCCCGTCCCAAGCGGGGGCGATTTCGGAGACGCGCGGGGTGGCGAAGGCGTCGCGCACCGCGACCAGTTCGCCGCGCATCAGCGCGTAAAGCTTCACCCGGTCGCCAAGTATCGAAAGGAATTCCGTGATGGCATCGGCAAGGATCTGCAGTTCGCCGCCGATTTCGTCACGGCCCAGCGCGGTGAGGCGATGCAGGCGCAGGTCGAGGATCGCCTTTACCTGCAGTTCGGAAAGTCTGTAGCTCCCGCCGCTGGTATCCTCGGCATCCTCCTCGATCGCCTCGACCAGGCGGATGTACGGCGCGATCTCGCCGATGGCCCATTCCCTGGCCAGGAGCGCCGCGCGCGCCGCGCCGGGATTGGGTGAAGCGCGGATGATCCGCACCACCTCGTCGAGATTGGTGACGGCGATGACCAGCCCGAGCAACAGATGCGCCCGGTCGCGCGCCTTGTTCAGCTCGAACTTGGTGCGCCTTGTGATGACTTCTTCGCGGAAGGCGATGAAAGCCTGGATGATGTCGCGCAGCGCCAGTGTCTCGGGCCTGCCGCCGCGAATCGCCAGCATGTTGGCCGGAAAGCTCGACTGGGCCGGCGTATGCCGCCACAGCTGGTT
>JANONQ010000295.1:0-3681 GCA_031420935.1 Novosphingobium sp.
CCGCCGCCGCCGCCGCCGCCTACGCCCGGCGCACCGACCGAGCCAATGTTGCCGAAGATATCGTCCAGCAGCCCGCGGTCGCGTCCGAGTGTCGGGGTCTTGTTGCCATTGGGATCGAGCCGCACGACCTTCTCGGTCGCAGCCCGATCGACCCCGGCAACGTTCCCGGCCGGATCGAACCGCACCCGCAAGATGGTCTGCTGCTTGGTCCGGGGGCGGCGGAACGCCTTCTGCGTGGTGTCCTGCGAAACATAATACCAGGCTTGATCGCCGAACTGGCTGATAAAGGTCGGCCGCCCCAGCGTGTGTTCGACCGAGACGCGGTTGTCGACGCCGGGCAAAACCGAATCAACCAACGCGGAATCGAGCAGATAGCCGCGGTGATCGCGGATCGATGCGCAAGCGCCGGCGAGCACCGCAAGCCCTGCCGCGAATACCAACCCCAGACCTTTACGCCCTGCCAACTGCATAATCCAAAACTCCATTGCCACCCGGCAACCCGCCCGTGTAACGGCGAAAGCCTTAGAACTGCCGGCATGATATCGCAATGCCATTGGCCGCTATGCCGATGGGAACCGCGGGTGGCCCCGGGGGGTTGAATTGCCGCTGAACGAAAGTCACGCCCGTGTCGCTTCTCTCCCGCCTGCTGGGTAAACGCCTTGACGACCGCACCGCGGTGCGCCCCCTGTGGCACCGGGTGGTCGAAATTGCGCGCGAGCCGCAATGGTATGCCGAATGCGGCCTGGCCGACACCGTGCCCGGCCGCTTCGATGCGATCACCCTGGTGCTGGCGCTGGTGCTACGGCGGATGGAGCAGGACGAGGCGCTGACCCAAGCCTCGGTGCGGCTGAACGAACTGTTTGTTGAGGATATGGAGGGCCAGTTGCGCCAGAGCGGTGTTGGCGATCTGGTGGTGGGCAAACATATCGGCAAGCTCATGGGCGCGCTCGGCGGCCGACTGGGCGCGATTCGCGAGGCGTTGCCGCTGGGCGAGGCGGCGCTGGCCAAAGTGGTGTCGCGCAATGCGACAATGGTCGAGGGCGGCGGCAACCCGGCCAAGGCGGCGGCGCGGCTGCTGGCACTGGCCGACGGACTCCGCGCCGTCCCCGCGGCGGGGCTCCTGGCAGGAGCTATACCGCGGTGAGCGCCGCCGAATTCTCGCGTCCGCTCAATGTCCGCCAGGTCGAGGGCCTGACGCTGAGGTTGACCGCCAATGAAACCGAATGCGCCGCTCTCGCGGTGCGGTTCGAACTGGTGCGGATCGACCGGCTGGAGGCGGAAGTAGCTTTTGTCCGCGAAGGCCGGGCGGTGGCGGCCAGCGGCAACCTCAGCGCCGACATCGTTCAGAGCTGCGCAGTATCGGCCGAGGATCTTGCTATGGCGATCCGCCAGCCACTACTCCTGCGCTTCGTGCCCGCCGGCAGTCACAGGCCGGACGATAATCTGGAACTCGACGCCAATGCGCTGGACGATATCGAATACACCGGCTGTGAATTTGATATCGGCGAGGCGGTGGCCCAGAGCCTGGCGCTCGCCATCGATCCCTTCGCTACCGGGCCAGACGCCGAGAAGACGCGCAGGGCCGGACTGCTCGGCAAGAGCGAGACCGGCCCGTTTGCGGCATTGAAGGGGCTGATTGGCAATCAGTGAGGTGGCGGCGCTAGTCCAGAACCGACCAATCGGTGGTACGCGCGCGGGGTCCGGGCTTTTCAGCGAGAAGCGGCGCCCAGCGACCGCTCTCTTCGTCGAGCATTCCCAGTATCGCTCCTTCCGGCAGGCTGAAGCTTATCGGCTGACCGTTGCCGGATTTTGGTGAATCAACTTCGCGATGGGTAGAAACCATCAGTAGAACGTTGGTCATTTCAACTCTCCCAAGAGCCCTTGCGGCCAATATTTTGACCGGATTCCCACGAAACGATTCGAGCCGTTCCGATATCCTGACACGCTGCGCCGCCGGCCTGTTGGTGTTCATATTTTCTCAAGCTGACGACTGTGCTCTCGGCGTGCCCGATCGTCATACCCTTTAGCATCGAATTGGTTCCCATAGGGAAATTTAACAGGCGATTGTGCGGCGAAACCACATTTGTGCGGGTTGAAACAGGTTACCGCAGCTGGCTATCCTTGCTTGCGCGGCGGTTGATCGCCGAAAAGGCAGGACGCCTGTCCCGCTCCGCCTGGCAGGTCACACAGGTGCGGACCCCGGCTAACGCAGCCCTGCGCCGCGCCGGGATTGGCTCGCCGCAATCCTCGCAATGGGATTGGCTATCCCCGCCGGGAAGTCGGGCCCGCGCCAGGTTTACCGCATCGTTGATCGTATCGTCGATCTGATCCTGCACCGCTCCGTCGCGGGTCCAACCGCCAGCCATGGGTCGCCTTTCCGGTTTAGCCAAACCGGAAATGTAGGTTGCCGCGGGCCTGATTCAACGCAGGCAATCTTTCTGGATCAGAACGGGATATCGTCGTCGAGATCGTCCGCCAGCTCCTGACGGCCAGTGCCGCCAGCAGGCTTGCCGCCGCCCCAATCGTTACCGCCTCCGCCGCCAGAACGCGATCCGCCGCCGCCCCAATCGCCGCCGCTGCTGGCATCACCGCCGCTGCTGCTCGCTCCGCCGCGCTGGCCGCCACCGCCGCCCGGCGCGCCGTCGAGCATGGTCAGCACGCCGTTCATGCCCACCGACACCTCGGTGGTGTAGCGGTCGTTGCCGCTCTGATCCTGCCATTTGCGAGTGCGCAGCTGGCCTTCGATGTAGATCTTGCTGCCCTTTTTGAGGAAGCGCTCGGCAACCCCGACCAGCCCATCGGACTGGAGCACGACCGTGTGCCACTCGGTGCGCTCCTTGCGTTCGCCGGTTGCCTTGTCTTTCCAGTTTTCCGACGTGGCGATGCGCAAATTGGCGATCCGGCCGCCGTTCTGAAACGATTTGACTTCGGGATCCTGGCCAAGATTGCCGATCAGGATGACCTTGTTAACGCTGCCTGCCATGAAATCCTCGTAAGCCTAGAACCCGAGCGCGACGGCGCTCCAATAGGTGATTCCCGCGAAGATGTAGGCCAGTGCGAACAGATATGCGAGCATGAAGCCCGGCCATTTCCACCCATTCGTTTCGCGCCGGGCAACCGCGATGGTCGACAGGCATTGCGGCGCGAAGACGAACCAGGCGAGGAAGGCCAGCGCCGTCGGCAGGCTCCAGCGAGATTTGAGCTGGCTGCCGAGCGCGCTTGCGGTTTGTTCGTCGTCGGCGGCATCGACGGCATAGGTCGTCGCCAGCGAACTGACGGCCACTTCGCGCGCTGCCATTGCCGGGATCAGCGCCAGGGCGATGTCGCGGTTGAAGCCGATTGGCTTGACCACCACGGCAAGGCCGTTGGCGATGTGGCCGGCGATGGACGCGTCGATCTGGCTCTTGCCCGGCTCAGCGCGCGGGAAGTTGAGCAGCAGCCACAGCACAACCGTCACCATGAAAATGATCGTGCCGGCGCGTCGCAGGAAGATCCAGGCGCGCTGGACGAGGCCAATGGCGAGGTCGCGCAGCTGCGGCATCTGGTATTTCGGCAGCTCCATGATGAAGCCGCTCGCCGCGCCCTTGGTCAGCGAGCTGCGCAGCACCAGCGCCACCACCATCGCCCCGAAGATGCCCGCAACATAGAGCGCGAACAGCACCAGGCCCTGCAGCCCGAAAA
>JANONQ010000296.1:0-2569 GCA_031420935.1 Novosphingobium sp.
CTGCCGAGGGCCACGGCGAGAACAAGCCAGGCGAGGATGAAGCCCGCCGGGGCGCGGGCGCGCGCGGCGATCAGGCCGAGGCCGACGACGATCAGCGGGGCCTGATAGCGGCCGAGAATTTCGCTGGTGAACAGGAATGCACGCTCGACCGCCCAGATTCTCGGGGCAAACAGCTGGGCGAAGAACGCCTCGCCAGCGAGCAGCCACAGCAACACGAGGCTGGCGGCGGCAAGGGCGATTCCCGTCCCGAAAAAGGCCAACCGTACGCGGGGGGCGCCGCGCAGCAGCACATCGCCGGCGATCAGCAGCGGCACCAGGATGAGGTTATGCTTGGTCAGCAGGCCCACCGCCAGCAGCAGTGCGGTGAGCGCCGCCCGCGCCGGACGATCCGCCCCGCCCAGATGCACCGCCAGCCCACCCGTAATGCACGCCAGCGCCAGCATGTTGGGATCGTTCATGCCGAGATAGTCGGTGGCAAAGCAGGCGAACAGCAGCAGGCAGGTGGCGAGCGCGAGGCCGGCATCCATCCGCGAGCCGCCGGCCTGTCGCACCACCGCGCCGCACGTCAGCGCTATTGACGCCAAAGCTGCGAGCGACAGCAGCCGGCCGGCCAGCACCGGGTCGCCCGTCAATTTGCCCAGCGCGCCGACGACATAGAAGGACAGCGGCGGGTAATTGTTGAACAACAGCGGCGAATAGCCGGAATAGAGCGGCTGGCCGGCAATCGCGCGCTGTTGAAACCAGGCATTCCAGCCCTCGTTATAGTCGATCTCAAAGGCGTAGAAAGCGCGGACCAGCGGATAGGCTGCCAATACGAGTGCCAGCCCCAGAAGCACCTTGACTGTATTGGCAAACGGCCCGGACGAGAGCGGCGCACCGTCCGCATTAGCGCTCATGCCGCGCGGGCTGTGACGATATAGTTGAGCGCCAGGTTGGCACTGAGATGCAGGCCCTTGAGCGGCGACCAACCGATTCCCTGCGGCTCGCCCATCGCCAGCCCGGCATTTGCCAGCAATTCGCTCAGCTCGTCCGGCGTGATGAAATCGTGCCAATCATGCGTGCCGCGCGGGATCGCGCCCAGCCGCTCGGCGCCCTCGACCAGCAGCAGCCGGGATTGCACCGTTCGGTTGGGGGTGGAGAGGATCATTAGGCCTTCTGGCTCCAGCGCGGCGGCGAGGGCGGCGAGGAAGGTGGGCTTGTCGGCGACATGCTCCAGCACTTCCATGGCGGTGACCAGATCGAAACCGGCGAGGCCGAGCCCGCCGACGTCGCCGCGCCGGTAATCCACGGTAAGCCCCATGGCTGCGGCGTGGACCCCCGCGACTGCGATGTTTTCCGCCGCTGCGTCGATGCCCGTCACCTGGGCACCGAGCCGGACAAGCGGTTCGCACAGCAGCCCGGCGCCGCAGCCGACATCGAGCGCGCGCTTGCCCGCCAGCACCCGCGCGGCGCGTGGGTCCAGCTGCCAATGTGCCTCGATAGCCTGCCGGATGAAGCCAAGCCGCACCGGGTTGAGCCGGTGGAGCATGGCGGAGGAGCCCTTCGGGTTCCACCAATCGGCCGCGAGCTTGCCGAAATGCGCGGCTTCGGCTGGCCGGATAGTTGCGCTCATAGTTGCATTAGCCATCCCGCCTCCCTAACAGGACCGCCGCCCGGACCCAAGCGTTCGGACTCAAGTTTCGCAGGAGCGCCTACCCGTGGCCCGCATCGTGATGAAATTCGGCGGCACTTCGATGGCCGGCACCGAACGCATCCGCCGCGTGGCGAATATCGTGCGCCGCCAACAGGCAGCTGGCCACGAAGTGGCGGTGGTGGTCTCGGCCATGGCCGGCGAGACCGACCGGCTGGTGGGTTTCTGCCGCGAGGCGAACGCGCTGTATGACCCGGCGGAATATGACGTGGTCGTGGCGGCGGGCGAACAGGTGACCGCCGGCCTGCTGGCGCTCACCCTGCAGGCGATGGGCTGCAAGGCGCGCAGCTGGCTCGGCTGGCAGCTGCCGGTGCAGACCGACGACGCCCATGCCAAGGCGCGGATCGGCGCGATCGATTGTCCCGAAATGCTCGCCGCGATGGCAGCGGGCGAGATCGCGGTGATCCCGGGCTTCCAGGGTGTGACCGAGGGCGGCCGGCTTACCACGCTTGGCCGCGGCGGCTCGGATACGTCAGCGGTGGCGGTGGCAGCAGCGGTCCACGCCGACCGCTGCGACATCTATACCGACGTTGACGGCGTTTATACCACCGACCCGCGGATCGTCGCCAAGGCGCGCAAACTCAAGAACGTGACTTATGAGGAAATGCTCGAGCTGGCCTCGGTCGGCTCGAAGGTATTGCAGACCCGCTCGGTCAGCCTCGCCATGAAGGAAGGGGTGCGGGTGCAGGTGCTCTCGTCCTTCATAGACGACGATGCGCCGGCGGCCGATACCCTGCCCGGCACGATGATTGTCGGCGACGCGGAACTGGCCAGAATTGAAGAGGATATGGACATGGAACGCCAGCTGATTACCGGCATCGCCGCCGACAAGAACGAGGCGAAAATCACGCTCACCCGCATCGCCGACCAGCCGGGCGC
>JANONQ010000297.1:0-2656 GCA_031420935.1 Novosphingobium sp.
GAAATGCGCGGCGTCTGCGTCCGTGTAGATGCGCTTGAGATCGACTGAGGCCGCGCGCGTGTCCGCAAACAGCTGGCGATAAAAGTCGGCCACGGGGACGCCGCCATAGACTGGCGAAGACACCCGTCCCTCAGGCGTGAAACAGTCGAGCACCCGATCGAGGTCTCCAGCGGCCATTGCCTCGAGATAAGCGCGGACGACTGCTTCGCGGCTCATTGCGCGCTAGACCGAGGCACGTAGGCAATCGCTTTCATCTCGATCAGCAGCAGCGGATGCGGCAGCTGATGGACCGCGACGGTGGTTCGCGTGGCCTGCCCCTCGGTAAATATCTCGCCCCATACCTCGTTGAAGCCGCCGAAGTCGTTCATGTTGACGAGGAAGCAAGTCACATCAATGATATGCTCAAGCCCTGCATCGCAGCTTGCTAGTATGTCGGTGATGTTTTCCATCACGGCCCGTGTCTGGACGCGGATGTCGAGCCGCGTGACGCCCAGAGCATCGACCTCTGCGCCCGCGAAGCTGTTGTCAGGACGGCGTGCGCTGGTTCCCGCGACGAACAGGAAGTCGCCCGCGCGGCGGACATGCGGAAAGCGCCCGCGCGGCACGGCTTTTCCTTGTACGATGATCGCGTCTGTCTGGCTCATCACAACTCCTTTGCGCTGGTGCACTACAGCGGTGCGGGACACAATTGGCAACCCCGTCTAAGTGCCGATTCAAATCTTCTAAAAAATCATTTTAAGCTTGAAATATCTTGAATGCCGCGTGCCATTATGGCAAATGATCGGCTATTGTCCTCAAGCGCCGCGCTTGGTTTGAACGCGCGAAGGAAAGGATGCGACTATGACTGGTGTTCTGTTGAATGACTTGGTGTCCGCGATGGCGAATGGCAGGATCAAAGTTGTTGACCTGACCGAAACACTGACCCCCGACTACCCGACAATCACCCTGCCACCCGAATTCGGCCAAGCCTCGCCCTTCGTGAAGACTGAAATCTCGCGCTACGACGATGCAGGGCCGGGCTGGTACTGGAATAATTTCACTATCAGCGAGCACACTGGTACCCATTTTGACGCGCCGATCCATTGGGTGACAGGCAAGGACTACAAGGATGGTGCGGTTGACACGATTGACCCCAAGCGTTTTTTTGCGCCCGTGTGCGTGGTCAATTGCACGGCGGAGGTGAAGGCGAACCCGGATTTCATCCTGAGCAAGGATTTCCTTATCGGCTGGGAAGCCAAGCATGGCCGGATCCCGGCGGGAAGCTGGGTGTTCCTGCGTTCAGACTGGCGCAATATTGCCGATCCCAAGAATTATACCAATCTCGACGAAAACGGTGCACACTCACCTGGCCCCGATGGCGAAGCGGCGCTCTGGATGATTAACGAGCGCGACGTCATTGGCTTTGGCACCGAGTGTGTTGGTACCGATGCGGGCCAAGCATTTCTGTTTGAACCGCAATATCCCTGCCACCACTATATGCACGGTGCGGGCAAGTATGGTCTACAGTGCATGACCAATCTTGACCTGTTGCCGCCGACCGGTGCGGTGATTGTCGCCGCACCGCTGAAGATTGAAAATGGCTCGGGCAGCCCGCTTCGCGTGCTTGCGCTCGTTCCCGCCTAAAAAGTCAGGAAGGCAAAAGCGTGGCCGAACGATCTTTCGCCAAGGAAGTTGAAACACTGCGTATCGGTGCGGGCGACGTTTTTGCGGGCGAAGGCATTTTGGCGATCACCAAGGCGCTGCTGCAATCGGGCATCAGCTATGTTGGCGGCTATCAGGGATCGCCAATTTCCCATCTGCTTGATGTACTGGCTGATGCACAGGACATCATGGGCGAGCTGGGCATCCATTTCGAAGCCTCGGCGAACGAAGCAGCGGCCGCCGCCATGCTGGCGGCCAGCGTCAATTATCCATTACGCGGCGCAGTGGCATGGAAGTCCGTCGTTGGCACCAATGTCGCGTCGGATGCGCTATCGAATGTCGCCTCAGGCGGCGTCACGGGCGGGGCGCTGATTATTGTTGGCGAGGACTATGGCGAAGGATCGTCGATCATGCAGGAGCGGACACACGCTTTTGCAATGAAGTCACAAATCTGGCTGCTCGACCCGCGCCCGCATCTCCCCTCGATCGTCAAAATGGTCGAAACGGGGTTTCAGCTGTCCGAAGCATCGAACACGCCAGTGATGCTGGAACTGCGCATCCGGTCCTGCCACCTCTATGGCAGGTTCATTGCCAAGGATAATGTTCGCCCTGCCTTTGGCTTGAAGGACGCGATGGAAAATCCCAAGCGTGATACCGACCGTATAGTTCTGCCCCCCGCCAATTTCCTGCATGAGCGGGAAAAGATCGAGACCCGCTGGCCGGCCGCAGTAAAATTCATCCGCGACAACAAGATGAACGAATTTCTCGGTGGCCATGCCGGCAATATCGGGATCATCGTCCAGGGCGGCATGTACAATAATCTGATTCGCGCGCTGGAACTGGTTGGGCTGGCGAACAGCTTTGGCGACACTGACATTTGCATCTATGTTCTGAACGTTACGTATCCGCTGATTGATGATGAGATCGTAGGGTTCTGCGCCGACAAAAGGGCAGTGCTTCTGATTGAGGAAGGCCAGCCCGAGTTTATCGAACACAGCCTCAATACCGTGCTGCG
>JANONQ010000298.1:0-1542 GCA_031420935.1 Novosphingobium sp.
TTTTCGTCCACCGGCCCTCCATGTGCGATATCCTGCAGGGTTTTCTGGATGCAGAAGCTGCGCGGGTCGGCCAGGCGCCCTGTCGAATAGTCGTCATGGTCTTTCCATGCCGAAAAGCCGCAGTGCGACAGGCAGCCCATGCAATCGGCCTGATCCTTGCGGATCAATTCACGCTCACCCAGCGAGACGAATACCACCGTGTCATCAGGCGTGCGCAGCGCTTCGGTCAGGCCCTGCGCCACCCAGCCCCGCGCCCGGTCGCGGTCCTTGGGAACGACCCAGAAGTTTTTGCCCTTGACCCCGGCATCGAGCTGCACGGTATGTTCACCGGCCTGGACGCGCGAATAGGGGATCTGGCGCTCGCTGCGGGCTTGCAGGTTGCGCAGGAACGATGTGCGCACCGCCGAGGAGTAAAAGCCGGTCGGCGAAAAGCGGTGGAGCAGCACGTCGCCCGGCTCCAGATCGCGCAGCGCGTCCTTCCAGCCTTGCGGGATCGGGCTCTCCTCGGTGAGCAGCGGCCGAGTGCCGAACTGAAAGGCGATCGAACCCAGCTCCGGATTGTCAATCCAGTTGTCCCATTCGCGCAAATACCAGACGCCGCCGGCCATGATGATCGGCACCGAATCGGCAACGCCCTCGGCCCGCATGGTGTCGCGCAGCGCCTTGACCCGGGGATAGGGATCCTCTGGCTTGAGCGGGTCTTCGGCGTTCGACAGGCCGTTGTGTCCGCCCGCCAGCCACGGGTCTTCATAGACCACCGCCGACATCAGCTCCGACACCTTGTGGTAGGCGCGCTTCCACAGGGCGCGGAAGGCGCGGGCCGAGCTGATGATCGGCAAGTAGGTGACGTTGAAGCGCTGGGCGATTTCGGACAGGCGGTAGGGCATGCCTGCCCCGCAGGTCACGCCGGCGACCATCCCGCGCGTCTTTTCCAGCACGCCTTCGAGTATCTGCTGCGCGCCGCCCATTTCCCACAGCACATTGATGTTGATCGCACCGTTGCCGCCAGACATGTCGTAGGCGCGCTTCACCTGCTCGACCGCGCCGTCAATGCCAAAGCGGATCAGCTCCTCGTGCCGCTCACGCCGGGTCAGCGCCTGGTAGACCTGAGGGACAATCTTACCCTCCGCGTCATAGCTGTCGGCATTGACCGCGCTGACCGTGCCAATGCCGCCCGCCGCCGCCCAGGCGCCGGAGCTGGCGTGGTTGGTGGCCGATACGCCCTTGCCGCCCTCAATCAGCGGCCACACCTCGCGGCCACCGTAAAGAATCGGCTTGAGACCCTTGAAGCTCATTGCGTCCAATCTTTCCTTAACGCTCAGTACGGTTTGCCGGGCGGGCCCGTTGCGGCGCGCCGCAGGGCCTGATCGCCGCAGCCGCGGGCCGTTCGCCCGCTGCTTCAAACTGCGCGTAATAGCCTTGCAGTTCCGGTCTACGTTCAAAACGCGCCAAGCGGAAGCCCACTGCGCCAAATTCGCAAAACAGCAGTGCGGGCGGGATGCCATGTTCGCCGGTCGGCCGGTCGACCTCGACAACGATGAC
>JANONQ010000299.1:0-2960 GCA_031420935.1 Novosphingobium sp.
CTCGGCGTCGATTGGGCAAGCGTGAGCGAGATTGTCGCCATCCTGCGCGCCAATTATTGCGGCAAAGTCGGCCTCGAATACATGCATGTCGCCGATGTCGAGGAGCGCCGCTTCCTTCAGGCGCGGATGGAAGGCGCCGACAAGGCGATCCTGTTCACCCCCGAGGGGAAGAAGGCGATCCTCGCCGCCGTGATCCGCGGCGAGCAATACGAGAAGTTCCTCGGCAAGAAATTCGTCGGCACCAAGCGCTTCGGGCTGGACGGCGGGGAATCGATGATCCCCGCATTGGAAGCGGTGATCAAGTATGGCGGCGCTCTCGGGGTCAAGGAAATCGTCTACGGCATGGCCCACCGCGGCCGGCTAAACGTCCTCGCCAATGTCATGGCCAAGCCGTACAAGGTGATATTCCACGAATTCTCCGGCGGCTCGGCCAATCCCGACGATGTCGGCGGCTCGGGCGACGTCAAGTACCACCTCGGCACTTCGACCGACCGGGAGTTCGACGGCATCAAGGTGCACATGAGCCTGATGCCCAACCCCAGCCATCTCGAAGCCGTCGACCCGGTGGTGCTCGGCAAGGTGCGCGCGCAGCAGGTGTTCCATGACGACGTCGGCCCGGGCAAATTCCGCCAGGTGCTGCCGGTGCTGATCCACGGCGACGCGGCCTTCGCCGGCCAGGGCATCGTCTGGGAATGCCTCGGTTTTTCCGGCATCCGCGGCTATCACACCGGCGGCTGCATCCATTTCATCATCAACAACCAGATCGGCTTCACCACCTCGCCGCAGTTCGCGCGGTCCTCGCCCTACCCGTCCGATGTCGCCAAGGGCATCCAGGCGCCGATCCTCCACGTCAACGGCGACGATCCCGAAGCGGTGACCTTCGCCTGCAAATTCGCCATCGACTACCGCCAGAAATTCGGCCGCGACATCGTCATCGACATGTGGTGCTACCGCCGCTTCGGCCACAATGAAGGCGACGAGCCGAGCTTCACCCAGCCGCTGATGTACGCGCGAATCCGCGAGCATCCGGCGGTGAGCGAGGTCTATGCCCAGCGGTTGATTGCCGAAAACGTGATCGACGCCAGCTACGTCGAAGTCGTGGTCAACGGGTTCAACGCCTATCTCGAAAAGCAGTTCGAGGCCTCGCGCGGCTACCTGCCGAACGAGGCCGACTGGTTCGGCGGCCGCTGGAGCGGGCTCAACAAACCGCTCGACCCTGAAACCGCGCGCCGCAACGTGCCGACCGGGATCGAGGGCAAGCTGTTCGACAGCCTGGGCCGCACGCTCAGCACGGTGCCGGCCGACCTGACGATCCACAAGACGCTGGGCCGCGTGATCGACGCCAAGCGCGAGATGTTCGCCAGCGGTCAGGGTTTCGACTGGGCGACCGGCGAAGCGCTGGCCTTCGGCTCGCTGCTGTCCGAAGGCTTCCGGGTGCGCCTGTCCGGGCAGGATTCCGGCCGCGGTACATTCAGCCAGCGCCATGCGGTGTGGGTCGATCAGACCGACGAGCGCAAATATGTGCCGCTCTCCACCGTCCCGCACGGGCGCTTCGAAGTACTCGATAGCCCGCTCTCCGAATATGGCGTGCTGGGCTTCGAATATGGCTACGCGCTTGCCGATCCGCAGGCGCTGGTACTGTGGGAGGCGCAGTTCGGCGATTTCGCCAATGGCGCGCAAGTCATGATTGACCAGTTTATTGCCGCCGGCGAAGCCAAATGGCTGCGCGCCAACGGGCTCGTCATGCTGCTGCCGCATGGTTACGAAGGCCAGGGACCGGAGCACAGCTCGGCACGGCTCGAACGGTTCCTGCAGCTGTGCGCACAGGACAATATCCAGGTCTGCAACATCACCACCCCGGCAAACTACTTCCACGTTCTGCGCCGCCAGATGCACCGACCATTCCGCAAACCGCTGATCATCATGACGCCGAAATCGCTGCTGCGGCATCCGATGGCCAAGAGCGCGGCTTCCGATTTCATCGGCGATGGGCATTTCAAGCGTATCCTGTCGGACCCCGCCCCGCCGAAGGACGCAGCCGTGCGCAGGCTGGTGCTGTGTTCGGGCAAGGTCGCCTACGACCTGATCGAGGCGCGCGATGCGGCTGAGCTCGGCGATGTCGCGATCCTGCGCCTTGAACAGCTCTACCCGTTCCCGGGCGAGCCGCTGGCGGCGCGGCTGGGGCGGATGCCGGCGCTGGAAGAACTTGTCTGGTGCCAGGAAGAGCCGCGCAACAACGGCGCCTGGTCGTTCGTCGATCCGTTTCTGGAGGACACGCTCAAAGCCGCAAAATGCAAGGTTACCCGCGCCCGCTATGCCGGGAGGCTGGCGAGCGCCTCACCCGCCACCGGTCTTGCCAAGCGCCATGCCAATGAGCAGGCGGCGCTGGTCGCCGACGCGCTGGGGTTGTCCGTCCGCTCCGAAATCAGGCGCAAGAAGGTAGCCTGACCCCGCTTTTTCCGAAGCCACGCAAAAAGGCCTCAAATCGTCATGCCAACCGAAGTCAAAGTGCCCACGCTGGGCGAATCCGTTTCCGAAGCGACCATCGGCCAGTGGCTGAAGCAGCCGGGTGAGGCAGTGAAGCTCGACGAGCCGATCGCCAGCCTGGAGACCGACAAGGTCGCGGTGGAAGTCCCCGCTCCCGCTGGCGGCGTCATGGGCAAGCATATCGTCGCTGTTGGAGATACCGTGGCCGTCGGCGCGTTGATCGCAACGATCGAGGACGGCATCGCCGCTGCCGGCGCCCAGCCGGTTGCGCCGCGCAGCGAGGCCGCTATGCCCCCGGCCTCGGAATCGCTTGCGCCGAAAAGCGCGGAGGCGCCGGTGGCCAGCGGCGATCCTGCGGTGCTTTCTCCGGCAGTGCGCCGCGCGGTGCTCGAGCATGGCATCGATCCGGCGAGCATCATCGGCACTGGCAAGGATGGCCGGCTGACCAAAGACGACGTCGTCGCTGCCGCCCA
>JANONQ010000300.1:0-2345 GCA_031420935.1 Novosphingobium sp.
CGTCGCCAAGCTTGAGGCCCAGCGCCTCGGCCAGTTCTGCGTCGACCGACACCAGCGGCTCGCCCGTATAGTTCTTCGGCCACCAGCGCCCTTCGGTCAGGCTGTTGCCCTCCGGCACTTGGTCGGAATAGGTCAGCCCGCGCTCGCCGCGCAGCGCCCAGGCGTTTTCCGGGATGTCCTGGTGGTTGGCGACCTGGATCATCCGGTCCGGCGGGCCATAGGCGAGGATCGCGCCGCGCAGTGCGGGCACCGTGCGGATTTGCGCGCCGGGGACGGTCCGGCGCACCACCTGTTCGAATTCAGCAATCCGCGCGCGGGGCACGTCGAGCACGAAATAATCGGGCGCGCGGTTGGGCACGCGGCGGGCGATATTGGCGGTCAGGCTGGTTTGGACCGCTGCCAGCAGCACGAAGGCTGAAAGGCCAAAGCCGAGCGCCGTCACCAGTGCGCCGGTCTGTGCGCCGGGCCGGTGGAGATTGCCGAGCGCGGTGCGCAGCAGCGGATTACGCGGACGTGGCAGGCGCGCGGCGAGGCGGCGGATCGCCCAGCCGAGCAGGCCCAAAAGCGCCAGCAGCGCCGCTGTTCCGGCGAGGAAATAGACCGTCACTCGCAGCTGCGCCGCCGTCGCCAGCGCGAGCCCGACAATCGCGGCAAGCCCAAGTCCGACAGGCAGCAACAGTGACCGGCGGCTCACGGCCAGCGGCGCAACCCGCGCGCGCATCAGCGCCATTGCCGGGAACTGGCGCGCGCGTAGCAGCGGCGGCGCGGCGAAAACCAGCGCGATCAACAGGCCGTAGGCGGCCGCCTTGGCGAGCGCGGCGGGATCGATGACCAAGCCTGGCGATACCGGCAGCAGCGCGCCCAGCGCGGCTGCCAGCAGCGGCGTCACCAGCACGCCGGCGGCGAGGCCGGCGAGGCTGCCGACGAATGCCGCGACGCCGATTTGCAGCAGATAGATGCGCGCGATATCGCTGCTCGCCGCGCCCAGCACTTTGAGCGTGGCGATGCCGGTGCGGCGCGCCTCTAGGTAAGACGACACGCCGCCGCCAATGCCGATCCCGGCAATCGCCAGCGCCGCCAACCCGACCAGCACGAGGAATTCGCCCATGCTCTGGATGAAGCGCTCCGCTCCGGGCGCCGCCTTGTCACGTGTCCTGAATTTGAGGCCAGCGCTGGGAAATTGCCGTTGCAGCTGCTGGACCACATTCGCCGGATTGAGGCCGGGCCGCAGGGCGACGCGGACTTTCGAGCGGTACATCGCGCCGGGGGCGAGCAGACCGGCGCGAGCGGGGAAGTCAGCGCCGACAATTGCGACAGCACCCAGCGCGAAGCCCTCGCTCAGCCGGTCGGGCTCATCGGCGACAATGCCGGCAACGTTGAGCTGCTGCCCGCCGATGGCGACCGTGCCGCCCGGAGCCACGCCGAGGCGCTCGGCCGCGCCTTCGGCGAGCCAGACCGTGCCCGGCAGCGGTGCCCCGACCACACGCCCGTCCTTCAGGCGTAAATGGCCAACCAAGGGCCAGTTCAGATCGACAGCCTTCAGCGCGACTGGTGCGGCGAGGTCGCCGGCCGAGGCCATAGCCTGGGTGCGGGTGCCGCCTGAGACTGTTCCCAAAGCTTGGAACGCGCTCGCCTCCGCACGGGAGAGGCCGCGCTGCCAGACCTCGGCCTCGATGTCGCCGCCCAGGATCGCCCGCCCGCGCGTCGCCAGCTCGCGCTCGATCGAGCCGGTCAGCGTGCCGATCGCCGCCAGCGCGCCGGTGCCGAGGAACAGGCAAACGAGCAACAGGCGCAGGCCGCGAAACCGCGCAGAAAGATCGCGCCGGGCGATCCGCCAGGCGGTTGACCAGGGGAGGGGTGCGTTCACCAAATTCCCCTCCCGCTTGCGGGAGGGGGGAAGAAGTATTCAGGCACCGTCACGCCGCGCTGTCGCTGGCGATGCGGCCGTCGGCGAGGGTGATCACGCGGTCGCAGTGCTGGGCAAGCTCGGCGTCATGGGTGACGATGATCAGTGTTGCGCCAGCCTCGGCTCGCCGCGCGAACAGCAGGTCGATGATCCCGGTGCCGGTTGCAGCGTCGAGATTGCCGGTCGGCTCGTCGGCGAACACCAACACCGGGCCGGGGGCGATGGCGCGGGCGATGGCCACGCGCTGCTGCTCGCCGCCGGACAATTGCGCGGGGTAATGGGTCAAGCGGTGACCGAGGCCGACGGCTTCCAGCTGATCCATGGCCCGCTCGGTAGCGCCATCCATGCCGGCAAGTTCCAGCGGGGTGGCGACATTTTCCAGCGCGGTCATGGTCGGCAGCAGGTGGAACGCTTGCAGGACAATACCGATACGGCCCCG
>JANONQ010000301.1:0-2226 GCA_031420935.1 Novosphingobium sp.
CAGGTTTCGGGCGAAGCGGAAAAGCGCCTCGTCGCGCAGTTGCTGACGCTGATGGACGGGCTGCACGCCGGGGCCGGCATCGTCGTGATTGCCGCCACCAACCGCCCCGAAGCGATCGACGAGGCGCTGCGCCGACCCGGCCGTTTCGACCGCGAGATCGTCATCGGCGTGCCGGACGAATCCGGCCGCCGCGAGATCATCGGCATTCACACCCGCGGCATGCCGCTCTCCCCGGACGTCAGCCTCGACGAACTGGCGCGCACCACCCATGGTTTCGTTGGCGCCGATATCGCCGCGCTGGCCCGCGAGGCGGCGATCGAGGCGGTGCGGCTGATCATGCCCCAGCTCGATCTCGAGGCGCAGACGATCCCCGCCGAAGTGCTGGAAAGCCTCTCGGTCACCCGCGAAAATTTCCTTGAGGCGCTCAAGCGCGTCCAGCCGTCGGCGATGCGCGAAGTCATGGTGCAGGTGCCCACCGTCGGCTGGGACGATATCGGCGGATTGGGCGAGGCGCAGATGCGCCTCAAGGAAGGCGTCGAGCTGCCGCTGCGCAATCCGGGTGCTTTCCGCCGGCTCGGCATTCGCCCCGCCAAGGGCTTTCTGCTCTATGGCCCGCCCGGCACCGGCAAGACCCTGCTGGCCAAGGCGGTCGCCAAGGAGGCGGAAGCCAACTTCATTTCGGTCAAATCGTCCGACCTGCTGTCGAAGTGGTACGGCGAGAGCGAGCAGCAGCTATCGCGCCTGTTCGCCCGCGCCCGCCAGGTCGCGCCCTGCGTCATCTTCATCGACGAGATCGACAGCCTGGTGCCGGCGCGCGGCAGCGGCGGCTCCATGGGCGAACCGCAGGTCACCGCGCGGGTGGTCAACACCATTCTGGCTGAAATGGACGGGATGGAGGCGCTCAATTCGATCGTGCTGATCGGCGCAACCAACCGCCCGGGGCTGGTCGATCCCGCCTTGCTGCGACCCGGCCGGCTTGATGAGCTGATCTATGTCGGTACTCCCGACGAGGCGGGACGCGTTCATATCCTCAAGATCCACACCGCGAAAATGCCGATGGCGAAAGATGTCGACCTGGCCAAAATTGCCGCCGAGACCGACCGCTTCACCGGTGCCGACCTCGAAGATGTCGTCCGCCGCGCCGGCCTGATCGCCATCCGCACGATGGGCGAGGACGCCACGGAAGTGACGGGCGCCCATTTCACCGAGGCCCTGAAGGACAGCCGCGCCACCGTCACCCCGGAGATGGAAGAAGAATACGCCAAAATGAAGAGCGAACTGAAACGCCGGGCGATGGATGTGAACCCGATCGGGTTTCTGGCGCCGGGCATGGTGGAATCGACGCGGGATCGCAAGCACGGGTAGTGTGGGCGGCGACATCGATGTCGATCTGGAGGACTACCACTGATGACCACCAAGCGCCTCTGGGCCATCCGCCCGATCCACCCCGGCGAGATGCTGCGCGAAGACGTGCTCCCCGCCCTCGGCCGTCCCAAGACCGAAATCGCCCGCCTGCTCGGCATCTCGCGCCAGACGCTCTACGACATTCTCAACGAGAAGCAGCCGGTCACGGCGGGCATGGCGCTGCGCATCGGCAAGCTGTGCGGCAACGGCCCGGACATCTGGCTCACCCTGCAGAAGCGCTACGACCTGCAGATCGCCGAACGCGAAATGGCGGAGGAGCTGGAGCGGATACCGCGGCTGGAGGCGGCTTGAGGGTTGCGAGCCGCGGGGAATTCAATATTGGATAGGCCCGCGCTCCTAATTTGTATCGTGTCCCCGGAACTTGTTTTGGGCAATTATAGCGTTTACAAACCCGTCAGATTTGGCAATCATAACTTGAATTGGAAAGGCATCCAAGAGTCACAGTATGAACGCGCATATGCAAGAAGCAATGACGGACATCGCTCAGGATGCTGGGGCAATCGTCCCGTGCGGTCTGTGTGGTAATTACGACATTCGAAACGAGTATGATCCCGAGGCCGATAGTTTAGCCTATGCCATGGCGACGAACGCGTGGAAGGGGGACCAGTTTAGGAGCGCCTCTTTGGAAGAAGCCAAAAAGGTGATGAAGGCAACCCTTTCAAGCGCGAATGACCACTGCCCATTCTGTCACCGCTACTAAGCTCGCTCCGCATTCGTGGCGATTGTGTAAGTTACAAGTCCTGTGGTTTTTTCTTTTTCGTGCCCAGAAACGTAGGCAAGCCCCAAAGGAGCGCGGCTCCG
>JANONQ010000302.1:0-4159 GCA_031420935.1 Novosphingobium sp.
GGTGGTCGCTGCCGGTCAGGGTCAGCGCGCGGGACAGCCGTTGCCCAAGCAATTCGCCGGGTGGCGCGGCAAGCCGGTGGTCCGGCATTCGGTAGAGGCGCTGGTGGCGGCCGGGGTCTCGCCAATCGTCGTCGCCATCCCCGAGGGTGCCGATGAAATAGCCCGAAGCGCGCTGAACGGTATTGCCGGCGTGCGGCTTGTCACCGGTGGCACGGCCCGGCAACTTTCGGTGCGACTGGGGCTTGAGTCGCTGGCAGGCGATGCGCCCGATAATGTCCTGATCCACGACGCAGCGCGGCCAATCCTTCCGGCGGCGGTTATCGCCCGCCTGCTCAGCGCGCTGTCTATTCAGCAAGCAGCCATCCCGGTCCTGCCAGTGGCGGACAGCCTCGCCCAGGATGATCAAGGCATGATGGGACGTCCCGCAGACAGAAACGTGCTGCGCCGGGTCCAGACCCCTCAAGCGTTCCGCTACGCCGCGATCCTGGCTGCCCACCGCGCCTGGACGGGGGATGCGACCGCCGGAGACGATGCCCAGGTGGCGCAGGCCGCCGGCATCGGTATTGCGCTGGTCGATGGGGACGAAGCCTTGCACAAGCTGACCTATGCCGCCGATTTTGGCCGAACCTCGCCGCCGGTCCGCACCGGTACGGGTTATGACGTCCACCGGTTTGCCGATGGCGAGGAGCTTTGGCTTTGCGGAGTGAAGATCGAGCACAAACGAGGTCTTGCCGGCCACAGCGATGCCGATGTCGCCATCCACGCCTTGGTCGATGCGCTGCTCGGCGCGATTGGCGCGGGGGATATCGGCGAGCATTTCCCCCCCAGCGACCCGCAATGGCGCGGCGCTGCTTCGCACATGTTTCTCGCCCATGCCGCCTCGTTGGTCGCAGCAGCCGGTTATGCCATCGGCAATGTCGACCTGACGATCATTTGCGAAGCGCCCAAGATTGCCCCGCACCGCGAGGCGATGCGGGGCCGGTTGGGGGAACTGCTGGGCATTGACTCGGGCCTGGTTAGCGTCAAGGCCACCACCACTGAAAAACTCGGATTTGCCGGACGGGGCGAAGGCATCGCCGCGCAGGCAATCGCGACCCTGATCCTGAACTGACGGAGAAATCCAGCATGCGCTGTCCTGCCGCACTGGCCATTCTTGCCATTACCGCAACCCCGGTCGCCGCCGCTGCGGCCGAGCCGCCGTGCCTGACCCCGGCGGAATTCACCGCCCTCTCCAGCTACGCGCTGCCGAGCATCATTACCGGCACCGCCCAGCGTTGCGCCGCCAGCCTGCCGCCCGGCGCTTGGCTGAACCAGAACGGCGACCGACTGGCATCGCGCTATGCGCTGGGCAGGAGCGAGGTTTGGCCGGCGGCGAAGGCAGCCTTCGTCAAGCTGAGTTCGAGTGCGGGCGGCAGCGATGCCGCCAGTTTCATCCAGGCGCTCCCCGATGCCACGCAGCAGCAAATGCTCGATGCGCTTATTTCCGGCATGGTCGTGCAGCAACTGCCGCCAAGCCGCTGCGGCGTGGTCGACCAGATGGTGCGGGTGCTGTCGCCGCTGCCACCCGGGAACACCGCGGAGCTGATCGCGCTGGCGGTCGGCATCGGTGCGAAGTCGGGCCGCGCCAAGATCGGCATGCTCAGCATTTGCCCGATTTGATGGACGATTATCTCCTCCCCCGTGAAGTCATCGACCTCGCTATTCGCGTCATCGCCGAGAACAAGGCGGCAGGCCGCACGGTTTCCCTTGCCGAGAGCTGCACCGGCGGGCTGGTCTGTGCAGCGCTTACCGAAATCGCCGGCTCTTCCGCAGTGCTGGATCGCGGCTTCGTCACCTATTCGAACGAGGCTAAGCGGGAGATTCTCGCGGTTCCGGATGCGATCCTCGACACTTTCGGTGCCGTTTCGGTCGCCACCGCCTGGGCCATGGCGCAAGGAGCGCTGGCTCGCAGCAACGCCGATATCGCGGTTGCCATCAGCGGCGTTGCCGGACCCGGTGGCGGCAGCGCGCAGCGGCCGGTCGGCACGGTGGTCTTCGCCCGCGCCATACGGGGCAGCGAGGAAGTCGATGCGGAGGAGCGGTTCTTCGACGGCAGCAGCCGATCGGCGGTGCGCTGTCAGGCCGCGCTAGTCGCACTGGAACTGCTGCTGCCGTAAAGCGCCGCCGCGCGTGTCTCAAAGGCTGCGACCATCTTGCGGAAGGCGCGATCGAAATACTGGCCGGCAAGGCTCTCGAACAGGGCGTTGCGAAAGGTGAAGCTGACCGAGAAATCGACTTCGCATGCGCCGGTGCCAAGTGGGCGAAACAGCCAAATATTGTCGAGATCACGCATCGGACCATCGATGTAATGCACCTGGATGCGCCCCGGCCGGTCCTTCTCGATCTGCGAGGTGAATTTCTCGCGCAGGCTTTTGAAGCCGACCAGCATATCCGCGACCATCTGGTGTTCGGAATCCGACTGCACCCGCGTCGCCACCACCCACGGCAGGAATTCGCCATAACGCGCAACATCGGCGACCAAGTCGAACATCTGTTCAGCACTGTACGGCATTGTGCAGACTTCCCGGATCGCCGGCATCAGCCTGCCTTCGCCAGCTGCTCCCGCTCACCCTGAGCAAGTCGAAGGGCGCGGGCCTGGCGCATCGCGCGGAAATCGTCGCCGGCGTGATAGCTCGACCGGGTGAGCGGGCTGGAGGCGACTTGCAGGAAACCCTTGGCCCGGGCGATGGCACCGTAAGCGTCAAACGCCTGCGGGGTGACGAACTCAACCACTCTGGTGTGTTTCGGCGTCGGCTGGAGATACTGCCCCATGGTCAGGAAATCAATTCCTGCGCAGCGCATGTCGTCCATCACCTGATGAACTTCGAGCCGCTCTTCCCCCAGCCCGAGCATGATGCCCGATTTTGTGAAGATCGACGGATCGTGCCGCTTCACCTCCTCCAGCAGCCGCAGCGAGGCGTAATAGCGCGCGCCGGGCCGGATCGTCGGGTACAGGCGCGGCATGGTTTCGAGATTGTGGTTATAGACATCGGGCCTAGCAGCAACAATAGCCGCCACGGCCGCCGGCATCCGCCCGCGAAAATCGGGGGTGAGGATCTCGATTGTGGTCTGCGGCGTTGTCCGGCGTAGCGCCGCGATCACCTTGACGAACTGACCGGCCCCGCCGTCCGGCAAATCGTCGCGGTCGACCGAAGTGACGACGATGTGTTCAAGACCCAGCTTCGCCGCCGCCTGGGCGACATGCTCGGGCTCGTCCGCATCGACCTTGCCCGGCATGCCGGTCTTGACGTTGCAGAAGGCGCAGGCACGGGTGCAGGTATCGCCCAAGATCATCACCGTGGCGTGCTTCTTGGTCCAGCACTCGCCGATATTGGGGCAGGCCGCTTCCTCGCACACTGTGTTCAGGTTGAGCGAGCGCATCAAATCGCGCGTCTCGGCATAGGCCTTGGAGGTCGGCGCTTTGACGCGAATCCAGTCGGGCTTGCGCTGTCTTAAGGGAGCACTAGAGAGATCGTTCATGCGGTCCATTTAGTGGCGCCGGCCCGACTTGCCAATGGCCGCTGGGGCAAAGTTAAAAGGTAGAAGTCGCACGATGGGTTCCACCGCACTGGAGACACTGGCTTCGCCTGTCATTCTCTTCTTCCTGCTCGGTCTGCTGGCTGCCGCACTCAAATCGGAGCTGGCAATACCCGAAGCCATGGCCAAAGGAATGTCAGTTTACCTGATGGCTGCAATCGGCCTCAAGGGCGGGGTAGCCATAGCAGATTCGGGGGTGAACGGGGAAGTTGCCGCCGCTGTGGCCATCGGCATCGTTGCAAGTCTCGGCATCCCCTTCGCCGCCTATGGCCTATTGCGAAGCTTCGGCAGGCTGAGCCGCATCAATGCCGGGGCAGTGGCAGCGCATTATGGTTCGGTCAGTGTCGTCACTTTTGTGACGGCCGTAGAAATCTTGAGCGCCATCGACCTGGCTCCGGCTGGCTATATGGTCGCGGTCCTTGCGGTAATGGAGACTCCGGCAATCCTCTCCGGGCTCTATCTGGCTCGGCGTGGGGTAAGGGCGAGCGAGCAGGATGGTGGCAGTCTTTGGCGTGAGGTGTTCCTCAATGCCTCGGTCGTTCTGTTGCTCGGCAGCTTCGCTATCGGGTGGATTGCCGGGCCT
>JANONQ010000303.1:0-3335 GCA_031420935.1 Novosphingobium sp.
GGCGAAGCAGACCTTCCTGATCCACAACGAGCTGCCGCTCAGCTTCGATGCGTGGAAGGACGCGATGGGGCTCGACGGGCTCCAGCCCGCAGCGATCGACCATTTCGATTCGGGCCAGCTGATCCTTGAGGCCGCCGCGCAGGGGCTGGGCATCGCGATCATGCACGACGACCATTTCACCCGCGCCCAAGACGACCGCCTCGCCCGGCTGTTCGATATCGAGGTGGCGAGCCCCTACAGCTACTGGTTCATCTGCCGCCCCCGCGCGCTGGAAACGCGGCCGGTGCGGTTGTTCCATGACTGGCTGGTCAAGGCGGGGTTGTAGACGGAGGTCTGCTTTGTCGTGGAAAGCTGCCTGTCTGCTTTTGGGCGAGGATGTGGGAAAAGCGGACATCCACGATACACAATCGCCTGACTCATTCATCGCTGTTGGCGATATGCGAGAAGGGTGCCCAGATCGATGGATGGAGCCATGACTGATCCCAGCCTTTAACTTCAGAGCCATCGGGCCGCTTCCCGGTGCGGACGCTGTGCATGGCTTGCTGGAGCGCTTGGGCGCGGGTGAGTTTTGGATTGTCGCGCCGTGCGGTCAGGGTTTCGACGGTCAATGCGGCAGTGGCCTCGTCGGAGACCTGCCAATGGCTGGCGAGGAGCGCATGGGCGCCCGCATAGAGGAAGGCCCGCGCGAGTGCCGACAGGCTGTCACCGCCACCGGCCCCCGATGCGGTGGAAGCCGTGTTGCAGGCTGACAGGATCACCCAATCGGCAAGGAACGAGAGCTGCGATGCCTCGGAAGCCGTGAGGATGCCATCATCGTCCTTTGAAGCAACCTTGGGGGGTGTGAACACCAGTCCGGGTTCATCCATGCCTTTGCCGGGGCTGGGCAGCAGGCCGTGGGTAGCAAGGGCGATGATATTGGTCTGCCTGAGCAGCGGATCGTTCTTGAGTGCCGCTTCGGTGGCCCCTGCACCCATTGTCAGCGCGCTGGTGCCTAAAGGATAAAGCCCGGCCATCGCCAACAGCTCGGTCTTTGTTCCTGGTAGCGACGGCAAGCTGCGCAGACGGTCAGGGTCGGCAATCCTGATGCCATCGTCTCCAGCGCCGCGGTAATAGGTGCCGCCGCGATCCT
This sequence comes from Novosphingobium sp., assembly GCA_031420935.1. Taxonomy (GTDB): domain Bacteria; phylum Pseudomonadota; class Alphaproteobacteria; order Sphingomonadales; family Sphingomonadaceae; genus Novosphingobium. The sequence continues at coordinate 1,130 of JANONQ010000303.1, forward strand.
CACCATTCGTCGGAGCCAGAACTGGATTGCCATAGCCGCGAAACGCGGTCGACGGTTTGAGATTGGCCTTGGCTAACGCTCTGAGGCGAAGCGCAGAGACGGCAGGAAGAGAGGTAAGCGCGTAGCGGTCGCTCAGCCACGCCGCGTTGAGCAGGACATCCGGGTCAGCCAGGTCTGCATTGGCCGCAGGCGGCGCGGTCACGAGCATGCCAAGCGGCAAGTCACCAAGCGAACCCGAACTGGTGACATAGAGCCTGCTCACGCCTTTCAGGGCCGTTTCAACCGGAGCTATCAGCGCCTTGTAAAGCGCATGCGCGGTGACAAGATCGAACCGTCGATAGCCCTCCTGTTCGGCCTTGGTCGCGGGCAGTGCATCGATTGCCTTCTCCCGTTCATCCGAGCAGGTGTCAGAATCGACGTTGCAGCGTAGTGTCTCGACCTGTTCGAGGATGGTTTTGGCGTCTCCCTCCACCCGGCTCCAGGCAGCCGCGTCTGGAGTCACCGCAAAGCTGCCGATCCCAACATTACCCGCGACGAGTACGAGCAGACCTTCCCCCGGAGCCAGCGCCTTTTGCGCATCGACAAGATCGAGTGGTTTGGGCGAGATGAGCTCGCGATAGTTGGGAAAGTCCTTGTCAATCCGCGCTTCGACTATCGCCAGCTTGCCGAGCGTCGCCTCATAGTCGCTGCGTAATTGGGCTGCCTGAGCTGTATCACTACGACCAAGCGCCGCGAGCAGTCTCTTGTCGATTTGTTCGGCCAGCACTGCCAGGTCCTGTTCCTCGCGCGCAACCGCCGCCAGTGCATCGGTGCCGGCCGAAGCCCGCACCGCTGCATCGGCCATCGCCTGGGCTGATGCCGAACCGATTATGTCTTGCGCGACCCTGAACGCATTTGCTTGCAAGCGGCTCCGCTCGCTGGGGGCTATGGCGGCGAGTTTCGCGGCAATGCCGAGATAGGATAAATAGATGTTGGATTGTAAAACAGGCTTCCCGGATTTTGCTTGGGACTGTGAAGACGCGCCTTGGTCGCCTGCGCTTAAGCGAGCACGCCGGGCACTCTCGAGTGCCTTGACAGAGGCCGTCTCAGCCTCACCGGTTCGACCCTGTGCGTAGAGGTTGCCCGCGACATTGGTGTAACTTGAAGCGGTATCGGGATGCGCTTCGCCAAGGGCGGCACGCCTGACCTCGAGCGCCTTGCGATAAAACGGCTCGGCTTCGTTAAATCTCCCTTGCGTGTGTAGAGCCATGCCTTTCGCGCTAAGCTTTTTCGCGTCCCTTGGGGTCGGCAATTCCTGCGCTTGTGCGGGACAAGTCCCTGCTGTTGGCACCAAAAGGATTGCCAGCGTCGCCAAGCCAATCGTGCGAAACCAAGCCATGCTTGTTTCCAATCACTTGCAGGTCTTGAATGGGTTTATGCGCTCCCAAATCGCTTGGCTATGGGATTCGGCGTTATGCGGCCGAACAAACAACCGACATCGTCCACCATCCAACAGCCCTTCCCAATCCGATTGGGCGCAAACAAGGCTGCAGAGAAAGGCGAGGACGGAGCGGAATGGAGATCAGCGAGATCATTACGGTACGGCCCCTTTTGGGATTCGGGCACTGATCGCTGAAGGGCGGAGATGTTGTCGCAATCAGTCATCCGCCACCAATGGAAACGGGGCGGATCGCTCCGCCCCCTGCTTGTGTTTTACCCCACCGTCGCCTTCACAATCTTGCCCGGCGCACGCGGCGGCTCGCCCTTGGGGAGGGCGTCGACGTGGTCCATGCCGCTCTCGACCTGGCCCCACACGGTGTACTGCTTGTCGAGGAAGCGGGCGGCGTCGAGGCAGATGAAGAACTGGCTGTTGGCGCTGTTCGGATCCTGGGTGCGGGCCATCGAGCAGACCCCGCGGAGGTGCGGCTCGGGGCTGAATTCGGCCTTGAGGTTGGGCTTCTTCGAGCCGCTCATGCCCGTTCCCGTGGGATCGCCGCCCTGCGCCATGAACCCGTCGATCACGCGGTGGAACACCACCCCGTCGTAGAACCCCTCGCCCGCCAGCTCGGTGATTCGCGCGACGTGGCCGGGGGCCAGATCGGGGCGCAGGCGGATGACCACGTCGCCGCCGTTGCCGTTGCCGTTGTCGAGCGTGAAAGTAAGCGTGTCGTCGGCCATGGGGTTCGATCCTTTCGGGTTGCGCGGGCCGATATAGGGGCTTGCGCCG
>JANONQ010000304.1:0-1862 GCA_031420935.1 Novosphingobium sp.
CGCAGGGACGCGAAGCCCTTGAACCGCGATCACGGCGATGGCCAGAAACGCGACGCTGCCGAACAGGGCGAAATCGTAGCTGCCAAAACTGTCCCGGCTGCGGCCGATCAAGAACGGGCTCAGGCCGAAACCGAGGGCGTACATGCTGTACATCCAGCCATAGATCGCGCCGAACGCCTTCTGCCCGAACAATCGGGAGGCCATGTAGGCCAGCAGATCGAGCTCGGCTCCAAGCAGCAAGCCGATCAGAACGACCGAGAGGATCCCGTAGTTTAGCCCGCCAAGCCCGAGCAGCGCTATGCCGGTCGCTCCCATGAGCAGCACCACCGTCGATACCAAAGGTGCGGGAAAACGATCCAGCGAGGCCCCGATCAGCAAGCGCCCGACGGAGCTGGCGATGCCGATGATCGACGCCATCCGCGCAGCTGTTCTGGCATCGGCCCCCAAGTCATTGAACAGCGGAATCAGGTGAACGATCATTCCGCCGATGCCGAGTGCCATTGTTACTGCCAAGATGGTCGCGAGCCAGAATGCGCGGGTCTGCCGCGCCTCGGCCAGCGTCATCCCCGTCTCGGCATGATCGGCTGACGCGGCTGCCACCGCTCGCCGTTCGGAAGGCCGGAACCCGAACCATACAACGGGCGCGGCAAGCATCGCTGAAGCGCCAAGCACCCAATAGCCCGCGCGCCAGCCAAAGCTGGCGCTTACCTCGGTGACGACGTTGGGTACCCAGAACCCGGCAAGCCCCGCCCCGGTAAGTGCAATTCCCAGCGCCAGGCCGCGCTGCTTGTCGAACCCGGCGGTGATCGGACGAACGAGGACGATCGGTGTCGATCCCACTCCGAACATGGCGATCAGAAAAAAAGCGATCAGGAAGCCCGTCAGATTGCTGACCAGCACGGTCATGGCGATCACCGCAGCTCCATATGCCAGCAGGCTGAGCGCGCCGACAGCTGCTGCACCGAAGCGGTCGCACAATTTTCCAGCCAATGACCCGAACAGAAACAGAGCGAAGGTCAGCACAGAGACGGCTAATGAAATGCTGCCGCGATCCCAGCCGAATTCGGCATTGAGCGGGCCAATGAAAGAGCCGAGGCTGTAGATCATCACGGCGTTCATGCTGGTGGTGAGGCCGATCACCGCGCTCAGGACCAGCAACTTGTGGCCGTGAAACTCCCCCCGGCCCGTTTGCCCTGTGCGATCAGCAAGCATTGTCATTGAGTCACTCCGATGGGAACACGCAAGCGAACATGAGCCGTCAAACGGCATCCCACTCTAGATCAAGGCGCTCGACCTGCGCCACCACACCCGAATGCGCGGCCAGCTTGAAACCCTCCGCCAGTCGGAACTCAGGGATGCGCTTCAGCCATTCCTGCAAGGTCACGATGATTTCCAGATTGGCGAGGTGCATGCCCGCGCAGACGTGCGCGCCGCTGCCGAAGGTGGTGTGCGAAATTCGTTTGCGCTTGAAATCGACCGTCAGCGGATCCTCGTTCTCGCGCTCGTCGGTGCCGTGGAGCACCGACGCCACCAGCACCATCTCCCCCTGCTTGAGCGTAACGCCGTCGCGCTCCACATCCTGCGTTACCAGCCGCGCCTGCGAAACGACTGGAAAGCGACGCAGCAGTTCGTCGATACGCGCGGGGATCTTTGCCGGATCGTCGCGCAGCACAGCGACATCGGCGGGATTGCGCGCGAGATATTCCATGCAAAACGGCAGGAAGTTGACCACGGTATCAAGCCCGGCGAGCAGGACGAGCGAAATCATCGCCAGCGTTTCATATTCGGTGACCGGCTTGCCGTTGACTTCGCTGTGTATGATCAGGCTGATCCAGTCGCCGCCGGGTTTGACGCGGCGTGCG
>JANONQ010000305.1:0-3972 GCA_031420935.1 Novosphingobium sp.
TCGCTGCAGGCGGCTTTCGTCGATTTTGGCGGCAATCGTCACGGCTTCCTGGCGTTCAGCGAAATCCACCCGGATTACTACCAGATTCCCCGGGAAGACCGCGAACGCCTGCTGGCTGAAGAGGCCGCCCATGCCGAGGAAGAAGCCGCCCTTCGCGCCGCCGACGAAGCGGACGAGGGTGAGTTCGACGATGAATCCGGCGAAAGCCTCGCCGACGATTACGCCGGCGACGAGGGCGTCACCGAAGTCGATACCTCGCAGAACGACCAGATTGCGACGATCGAAGGCGGGCACGTCGAAAACGGCTTCACCGATGGCGAGCAATCGACCGACGAATATGCCGATCTTGACCAGGGCGACGGGGACGGCGATCAATCGGATGAGGAAGGCAGCAGCGAGGATCACCCCCGCCACGGCCGCCGCCGTCAGGGCCAGGGCCGCAGCCGCGGCCGTGCACGCGAGGCCGATGAGCTGCGTGCCAAGCGCATGGCGCTGCGCCGCCGCTACAAGATCCAGGACGTTATCCACCGGCGGCAGGTGCTGCTGGTCCAGGTGGTCAAGGAAGAACGCGGCAACAAGGGCGCGGCGCTCACCTCCTATCTGAGCCTGGCCGGCCGCTATTGCGTGCTGATGCCGAATTCCAGCCATGGCGGCGGCATCAGCCGCAAGATCAATTCGACGTCCGACCGCAAACGCCTCAAAAGCATCGTCGCCGACATGCAGCTCCCCAAGTCGATGGGCTGCATCGTCCGCACCGCCGGGCTTTCGCGCACCAAGGCCGAGATCAAGCGCGATTTCGATTATCTCGCCCGGCTCTGGGACGAAATCCGCGAGACCACGCTCAAAAGTTCGGCCCCGGCGCCGATCCATTCGGACAGCGATCTCATCAAGCGCGCGATCCGCGACATTTATAATAAGGATATCGAGGACGTGGTGGTCGAGGGCGAAGGCGGCTACCGTGCCGCCCGCGACTTCATGAAGCTGCTGATGCCGAGCCACGCCAAGCGGGTGAAGGCCTATTCGGATCCGGTCCCGCTGTTTCAGCGTTACGGCGCGGAAGACCAGCTCACCGCAATGTACGATCCCTATGTGCAGCTGAAATCGGGCGGCTACATCGTTATCAACCCGACCGAGGCGCTGGTTTCAATCGACATCAACTCGGGTCGTTCGACCAAGGAACACGGGATTGAGGCCACAGCGCTCAACACCAACCTTGAGGCGGCGCGCGAAATTGCCCGCCAGCTGCGGCTGCGCGACATGGCGGGACTTGTCGTCATCGACTTCATCGACATGGAATACGGGGCCAACGTCCGCAAGGTCGAACGGGTGATGAAGGACTCGCTGCAGAACGATCGCGCCCGTATTCAGGTCGGCCGTATCTCCAGCTTCGGGCTGATGGAAATGAGCCGCCAGCGCCTGCGCACCGGCGTGCTCGAGGCAACCACCCGCCACTGCCCGCATTGCGACGGCTCGGGGCTGGTGCGCACCGCCAGCTCGGCGGGCCTTTCGTCGCTGCGGCTGATCGAAGACGAAGCAGCACGCGGCAAGGGCACCACCATCTCGCTCTATGCCAGCCAGGAAGCCGCGATCTATGTGCTGAATCAAAAGCGCGCCGATCTCGCCGAGATTGAGGAGCGCTACGGCGTCACAGTCGAGGTCGTGCCCGAGGGCGAGAACGAGGGCGCCAAGATGCGCGTCGGCTCGTCCGGACCGGCCAATGAGTTTGTGCCAAAATTCGGGCCGATCGCCATTGAGGAGGAAGAGGACGACGACTTCGCCGATGAGGATATCGCTGAGGATGAGGACGATGAGCGCACCGGGCGCGAGCGTTCTGACGGTGGCGATGCCACCGATGAAGCTGGCCACAAGCGCCGCAAGCGGCGCCGCACTCGCGGTGGCCGCGAGCGCCATGAGGACCGGCCCGAGGGCGAGTCCGCCGATGCCGAGCCCAGCGCGGAAGGCGACGACGAGCGCGGCGAAAATGAGGCTCAGGACGCCGACACCGCCGAGGGCGAGCGCAGCTACGCCGACGACGGTGCGGTCGAAGATGGCGAAGGGCCGCGCAAGCGCCGCCGCCGCGGACGGCGCAGGCGGGGTGGCCGTGGCCGCGCCGACGGTGAGGGCTTTGCCGAGGGTGATGGCGAAGCGCAGGACGGCACTGCCGAAGCACAAGACAGTGAAGCTGCCGACAGCGGCGACGATCTCGTCACTGCCGCAAGCGGCGAGCAGTCAGCCGAAGCCGAGGCGGAACCCGCGCCCAAAAAGCGCAGCCGCCGCAAAGCCCCTGCAGCCGAAATCGTTGCAGAGCGCAGCGTGTCCGAGGCCGAGCCGGTCGAGGTCGCGGCAGCCGTCGAAGCAGCGCCGAAGCCGAAGCGCAGCCGCCGCAAGGTAGCGGAAGCGGCGAGCGATGGCCCTGTGGTGGAAGCTGCGGCCGAGCCGGTAACCGAAGCGGTTCCCGCCGAGGCCGAAGCTCCGGCAAAGCCGGCCCGGTCGCGCCGCAAAAAAGCGGATGCCGTAGCTCTGCAGGCTGCCAACATCGACGCTGAGACGATGGTTGCCGAGGCTACCCCTCCGGTAGCGTCCAATGACGCTGCCGATGATGTCGGAACGCCAGAATCCGAGCGCCGCGGCGGCTGGTGGCAGCGCACTTTCGGACCCTGATCCCTGACAACCTATTGCCCCTCCCGCATTCGCCTCACCTCCGCATAGGCGAGCGATGCGGGAGGCGGTGATGGCAGCGGCCCCGGTTTCTGGAAGGCGTGTTAACTCACCTGCACGCCGGAAAATGGGCTATTTCAGCGCCGCTTGCGCCGCAGCCAGTCGCGCAATCGGCACCCGGTAGGGCGAGGCGCTAACGTAATCCAGGCCGATATCCTCGCAAAAACCGATGCTCGCCGGGTCACCGCCATGTTCCCCGCAAATGCCCAGCTTGATCCCCGGCCTCGCCGCCCTGCCCCGTTCCGCCGCCAGGCGCACCAGTTGGCCGACGCCGTCGATATCGAGGCTGACGAAAGGATCGCGCGGGAAGATACCCTGCTCGACATAGGCGCCGAGAAAGCGCCCGGCATCGTCGCGCGAGAGGCCCAAGGTCGTCTGGGTCAGGTCGTTGGTGCCGAACGAGAAGAACTCCGCCTGCTCGGCGATCTCGCCGGCCATCAGCGCGGCGCGCGGCAGTTCGATCATCGTGCCAACCTGATAGTCCAGCACCCGCCCCCGTTCGGCGAAGACCTGCGCGGCGGTGCGGTCGACCAGCGCGCGCAGAATTTCCAGCTCGCGCCGGGTCGCCACCAGCGGGATCATCACTTCTGGCACCGGCGCCGCACCGCTCGCGGCAGCGACGTCGCACGCCGCCTCGAAGATTGCCTGCGCCTGCATTTCGTAGATTTCGGGAAAGGTGATGCCGAGCCGGCAGCCGCGATGGCCGAGCATCGGGTTGACCTCGTGCAGCTCGGCGGCGCGGCGCTTCAGCGTGTCCGCGCCGATGCCGATCGCGTCGGACAGTTCGGCGAACTCATCCTCGCTATGCGGCAGGAATTCATGCAGCGGCGGGTCGAGCAGGCGGATGGTCACGGGCAGGCCGGCCATGATCTTGAAGATCGCCTGGAAGTCGGCGCGCTGCTCGGGCAGCAGCTTGGCGAGCGCTACGCGGCGGGCCTTCTCGTCCTCGGCCAGGATCATCTGGCGCACTGCGGCGATGCGGCTGGCATCGAAGAACATATGTTCGGTGCGGCACAACCCGATGCCCTCCGCCCCGAACTGACGCGCCATCCGGCAATCGGCGGGGGTTTCGGCGTTGGCGCGCACCTTCATCCGGCGGTGCCCGTCGGCCCAGCCCATCAGCACGCCGAAATCGCCGACCAGCTCTGGCTCGATCGTGCGCACCTCGCCCGCCATGATTTGACCGGTCGTGCCGTCGAGCGTGATGATGTCGCCTTCACGCAGCTCGCGCTTGCCGATCCGCAGCGTGCGGCT
>JANONQ010000306.1:0-4517 GCA_031420935.1 Novosphingobium sp.
GCACGTGCCCCGCCGGGACGAAACTTGCCCGCACCCCGCCCGGCAGGCTGACACTCTCGCCGTAGGCAAAACTCCGCGCGCCCTCCCCGGTGCCATAGCGGACCGCCATGATCGCCAGGGTTTCGGGGGTCGCCAGGGTCCGCGCATGGCCGCCGCGCGCGTGATCGGCATGACCGTGGGTGACCAGCGCGGTCTCGACCGGCCGCGCAGGATCGATCCAGCAGTCCGCCGGGACGATATGAATGCCGAACGGTTCGGCACGGATCCAAGAAAAGTTGGCGGGCATTTGGGTTAAATGATCCGGCAGGCTGCGCGGTTCCGGTGGGACAGGCACAGCGCAAAATCATGCTTGTCAATCAGAACATTGGAACATATTAAGAACACATGACCACTCTGAATCGCCTCGAAAAACTCGCGATCCTTGCCGACGCGGCAAAATACGATGCGTCCTGCTCGTCCAGCGGCGCTGGCGGGCGCAAGGCGACTGGCCAGGCGATCGGCTCCACGACCGGCATGGGTATCTGCCACAGCTACGCGCCGGACGGGCGTTGCATCTCGCTGCTCAAGATCTTGATGACCAACGTGTGCATGTTCGACTGCCAGTTCTGCATCAACCGTTCTTCCAGCAACGTCCGCCGCGCTGCGTTTACGCCGCAGGAAATTGTCGAACTGACGATGGATTTTTACAAACGCAATTACATCGAGGGGCTGTTCCTCTCATCGGGCATTATCCGCAGCCCGGATTATACGATGGAGCGAATCGTTGAGGTCGCCCGCTCATTGCGCGAGGACTATGATTTCCGCGGCTATATCCATCTGAAAACCATACCCGGCGGGGATTCGGCGCTGCTCGCCAAGGCTGGGCGCTATGCAGACCGGCTGTCGATTAACATCGAATTGCCAAGCGACGCGGCGATTGCGCGGCTGGCCCCCGAAAAGGATGGTGCCGCGATCCGCCAGACCATGGCCGGGCTGGGCACGCGCATCGCTGAGGCCCGCGCCGAGCGCAAGGTCTCGCGCAAGGCCCCGCAGTTCGCGCCGGCCGGTCAGAGCACCCAGATGATTGTTGGCGCCGATGGCTCGAACGACGCCGAAATCATGGGCTCGGCCAATGCACTTTACGGAAGTTACAATCTGCGCCGGGTGTATTATTCCGCCTTCAGCCCGATCCCCGATGCCAGCAGCCGCCTGCCCGCCTCCGCCCCGCCGCTGCTGCGCGAACACCGGCTGTATCAGGCGGACTGGCTGCTCCGGTTCTACGGCTTTTCGCTGGACGAGATTGTTGCGGGCATGGACGGAGGCGCGCTCGATCTTGGCGTTGATCCCAAGCTTGCCTGGGCTTTGCGGCACCGCGCGCAGTTCCCTGTAGACGTCAACCGCGCCGACCGCGAAAGCCTGTTGCGCGTTCCTGGTCTGGGGGTGAAAGTCGTTACCCGCCTCCTTGCCACCCGGCGCTTGCGCCGCCTGCGGCTTGAGGATCTGGCGCTATTGTGCAAGTCGCTGGCGGCCGTACGGCCGTTCGTCATCGCGGCGAATTGGCATCCCGGCGCATCGCTCGATTCCGCGCAGCTAGCCGAGCGCTTGCGGCCCAAGCCGCGCCAGTTGACGTTGTTCGGATGAGCGCGGCGCGCCAATCCAGACCCGCAAGGGCGCAACGGTCGGTTGTCCTCGACCGGCCGGACGATTTTGCCGCTTGGCGCCGCGCCGCGCGCCAGCTTTTGACCGATCAGATCGATCCGTGCGATGTCTTCTGGAGCGTGGCAGATGCAGCGGCTGCGCCCGATCTGTTTGGCGGCAGCGGGCCCCAGTTTGCCATGGGCGCCGAACTGGACGGCGCTGCCCCGCCCCCCTCGCCCTTGTGCATCACCAAGCCCTTGTTCGCGCTGCTCAAGGCCGCCGTGCTGCACCGCGATCCTGCCCGTTTCGCCCTCGCCTACCGATTGCTTTGGCGTCTGCGGGAACAGCCCCGTCTGCACAGGGATGCCGCCGACCGCGACGTCAGCGCGCTCGATCGCCTCGCCTGTCAGGTGCGGCGTGACATTCACAAGATGCACGCCTTCGTGCGGTTCCGCAGCCTCGGCGAAGCGGCGGGCCGCGAGCGCTTTGCTGCGTGGTACGAGCCCGATCATCACATCACCTGCGCCGCCGCGCCGTTTTTTCGTGACCGTTTTGCCGGCATGGACTGGTTGATCGTCACGCCCGAGGCCAGCATCGCCTGGGACGGCGAACAGCTGCGCGAAACGCCAGGCGGTTGCCGGGAGGACGTGCCAGCAGGCGACGGCGTTGAGGCGGAATGGCGGCAGTATTACGCCAGCATTTTTAATCCGGCCCGGCTTAAAATCGCGGCGATGACGCGCGAAATGCCGCGGCGGTTCTGGAACAATTTGCCTGAAGCGGATTTGATTCCAGCTTTGATCCGCGAGGCACCGCAGCGCGTGGCGGCGATGGTGGCGGCCCCGCCCCCCGCCTCGGCATGGCGAGCGGCACCAGCGACTGGCCTGAAGGGTCGTGCCATGTGCAACACGCTTGCTGAACTGAACCGCCAGCTCAACGATACCGACATGCCACCGTCTGACGGATTTTCTGCGCGGATCGTGCCAGGCGAAGGGCCGGCGCAGGCCGCAATCATGCTGGTGGGCGAACAGCCGGGCGACGAGGAAGACCGGCAAGGCCGCCCATTTGTCGGCCCCGCCGGTCAGGTGCTGGGCGACGCGCTGACACTGGCCGGGCTCGAACGCGCGCAGTGCTATGTCACCAATGCGGTCAAGCGCTTCAAATTCACCCAGCGTGGCAAGCGGCGGCTGCATGCCACGCCCGGCGCGGGCGACATCGCGCATTACCGGTGGTGGCTGAACGAGGAAATCCGCCTCGTCGCCCCAAGGCTGGTCGTCGCGCTGGGCGGCAGTGCGGTCCAAGCGCTGACCGGCACCAAACAGCCCATCAGCCGGTTGCGCGGCGAAGCGCGAGAGATGGCGGACGGACGCCCTCTGCTAGTGACAGTCCACCCGTCCTATCTGCTTCGCCTGCCCGACGAACAAGGCCGGAAAATCGAGCGGCAGCGGTTCATCCGTGACCTTCAGCAGGCCGCCACCCTGGCAAGCTGACCTGCGGCACCGCTCAAGGTAGCATCCGCACCTTCGCTTCCCGCGCCCAGAACCGCTTGCCGCCGACCGCTGGAAATTTGTCGAGCGGAACCACGCCGTCGTCCACCTGAACTCCGGCGCGCTCCAGCAGGGGCTGCGCGCCGGGGGTGTGGCCAATCGCCTTGCAATGCGCGTAGGCATCCATAACGAACTGGATCGCCGCCGCCTCGCCCAGCAGCAACTTCGCGCCATCCTCGGACAGCACCAGCGCGACCGCGTCGAGCACCACCGACGGCGTGCCGGCCAGCTGACCGTCGGCCTTTTGCATGGTCCCGTCAGACAGTTTCACTCCGCCGATCTTGGGTGCCACCACGATGGCGCGCGCGCCCGCTTTTTGCAGGGCTGTAGTGAACGTACCCAGCGCGGCGGCGTCGCTGCCATCGGCGATGAGAATGCCGACGGTGCGGCCCTCCAGAGTGCCGAGGTCCAGTGGACCGTCGATCAACCGCAGCGCCGGCGACAGATCGAGATCCTGCACCGGCGCTGCCGATTCTGAAGCCTTCGGCGCCTTCATCCCCAGCCCGGCGGCGACGCGCGCGGCCAGATCGGGATCGACATTGCCGAGATTACCCAGCATCCGCAGCTGGACGTGCTCCAGCGTGACTTTGGACAGCTCGAACACCAGCGCGGAGGCGAGGTGCGTCTGTTCGGGCGCGGCGAGCGAACGGAAGAACAGCCGCGCCTGGCTATAATGGTCGGCGAAACTCGCGGGGCGGATGCGAAGTTTGTCGCCCTGCTCGTCTCCGTCCGGCCGACCTGGAAAGCTGGTAAAGCCGGTCATCGGGCATTCACGCGGGCCGCCGTCCTCGCCGGCTTCGTCCAGGCTGTTTGGCTCGTAATTGCTCCGACCCTTCGGCACTTCGCGCTGCATATGCCCGTCGCGCTGGAAATTCATCACCGGGCATTTGGCCGCGTTGATCGGCAGTTGGTGGAAATTGGTGCTGCCCAGCCGCTTAAGCTGCGTATCGAGATAGCTGAACAGCCGGCCCTGCAGCAGCGGGTCGTTGGAGAAATCGATGCCGGGCACGATGTTGGCCGGGCAATAGGCGACCTGCTCGGTCTCGGCGAAGAAATTGTCGGGCGAGCGGTCGAGTACCATGCGGCCGATGATCCGCACCGGCAGCACTTCCTCGGGAATTAGCTTGGTGGCATCGAGAACATCATAGGGCAGGCTGTCGGCGAAAGCCTCGTCAAACGCCTGGATCCCAAGCTCCCATTCCGGAAAGGCGCCGCGCTCGATCGCCTCGAATAAATCGCGCCGGTGAAAATCCGGGTCGGCCCCGGCGATTTTTACCGCTTCGTCCCACGTGGTCGAGGCCACGCCCTGTTTCGGCTTCCAGTGAAACTTGACGAAGGTCGATTTGCCGGCGTCGT
>JANONQ010000307.1:0-2318 GCA_031420935.1 Novosphingobium sp.
CGGCATCGCTCGCCCTCCCGCCGGCCACATCCGCCGAACCGCGCGCGACTGCTCCGCAGGCACCGCAGTCTTCCACGGTTTCGCAGTAGGCGCGGCTCGACAGATGGGCGGCGCTGCGGCAATCAACGCGGCGGTTTCAACTCCTGTTTGGGTCGCGCGATTGTGATAAGGTGGAGCGGAGTGGCGATGAAGTATGTGTTCGGGGGTCTACGCGGTGCGCTGACGGGGGCAGCGCCAGCCTTGGTGCTGGTTCTCGCCGGGATGGGCGTTCCTGCCTATGGTCAGGACAATTCTGCCGACGCCCGGGTGCGGCGAATGGAAGCGGAAATCCGGGCGCTGCAGCGCAAGGTGTTCCCCGGTGCCGAAGGTAAACTCTTCGCCCCCGAAATCACCCCTACCGCCGTCCCGAGCGCCAGTCCCGGCGGGCAAGCAGCCGCGTCCCCGGTGATGGATCTGATGGCGCGCCTGGATTCGGTCGAGGCCCAGCTCAGGCGGCTGACCTCGCAAGGGGAAGAGAACGCCAACAAGCTCGCCGTGCTGGAAGCGCGGCTGCCCCCTCCCAGCCCGGTGCCAGCGGCTGCCGCTGCCGCTGCCATCGATCCTGCTCCCGCCCCGGCTGCCAGCGCTGCTCCGGCTCTTGCGCCCGGAGCGACCCCATCGGCAGCCAGCGCCAATCTTTCGGCGATGACGAGCGGCGCATCCGCGCCCAAGCCTGCGCTGTCGCCGGTCGCCACGGTCACGCCGCGCCCGGCCGCTGCGCCGCGTGCGGCGGCAGTGGCCACGCCGGCCGCCAAACCCGCCACCAGTGCCGCGCCCTCGGCCCAGCGGCTCGCGGCGGTGCGGACAATCGCCAAGCCGCAGTCGCTCGATCCGGGCGATGACGAATACAGCTACGGCTTCCGCCTGTGGGAAGCGAAATTCTTCCCCGAAGCGCAGCAGCAGCTCAAGCTGTCGATTGATCGCTACCCAAAGCTCGCCAAAATGAGCTTTGCCCGCAATCTGCTCGGCCGCGCCTATCTTGACGATGGCAAGCCGCGCGAGGCGGCGGTCTGGTTCCTGCAAAACTACCAGACGAACAAGGTGGGCGAACGGGCGAGCGACAGCCTGCTCTATCTTGCCGAATCGATGCGCCAGCTAAAGGACACCAACCGCGCCTGCATCGCGCTGGGCGAATTCGCCGCGAACTATCCGAGCGAAGCGGCCGGGCGGCTGAAGGCGCAGTTCGATCTCACCCGCACTGGGGTAAAATGCAATTGATCGGCTGCCTGCCCCCGATCCGCAACTGATAAAGCGATTCGCCGGAGATTGCGACGCGCTCTGGCCGGAGGGACGGACAGCACCTTTGGCGAAACTGGGGCTGGCGGTTTCGGGCGGGCCGGACAGTCTGGCCCTCCTCCTGCTGGCCAATGCCGCGTTTGCCGGACGGGTGGAGGCGGCAACCGTTGATCACGGGTTGCGTTCCGAAAATGCGGACGAGGCGGCCGAGGTGGCGCGCATCTGCCGGGCGATGGGCGTCGAACACCGCGTCTTGAGGATCGAAGTCGCAGCTGGCAATCTTCAGGCCCAGGCCCGCGATGCCCGCTATGCCGCACTGGCCAGATGGCTCGAGGAGCGGCATCTGGCTGCCCTTGTGACCGCGCATCACGGAGACGACCAGGCCGAAACCCTGCTGCTCCGGCTTAACCGGGGGAGCGGCGTTGCCGGGCTGGCCGGCGTCAGGGCGCGGGGGATAGTGCCGGGCACGGCGGTTCCCTTGCTCCGCCCGCTGCTCGGCTGGCGGCGCGGCGAGCTGGCGGATGTTGTCGCGGCGGGCGGCGTCGCCTCCGCGCAGGACCCGAGCAACATCGACGACCGCTTCGACCGCGCCCGGCTGCGCAAGATGCTTGCCCGGGCGGACTGGCTCGATATTCCCGCTCTCGCCGCCAGTGCAGCGCATCTCGCCGATGCCGATGCCGCCCTTGACTGGGCAGCCCGGCGCGAATGGGCGGAGGCGGTAAGCGTCGACGGCCCGGGCATCACCTACAGACCTCGCGCGCCCCGCGCGGTAGCACTGCGGGTGGTCGCCAGGATCATGCGGGAACTGGGTGGCGATATCCCGCGCGGCAGCGCCGTCGCGCGGCTGTTCGATGCGCTGCTGGCCGGTCAGCCGGGCTCGCTCGGCAGCTTGGTCGCGCGCCCTACGCACGACGGCTGGCGCTTCATGCGGGCGCCGAAGCGGCGGGTTAGGAACTAACCAGTGAATCCCCCACGCCCACCATCTTGCCGCGCGTGATGAACACCCGGTCACCCAGACTGGTGGTCTCGAACACCTTCTTGGC
>JANONQ010000308.1:0-3915 GCA_031420935.1 Novosphingobium sp.
CATCCGACTTTCCTGCTCTCACCGGCGCAGAGCGACGCAGTGGCTGCAGCCGCCAGCAGCGGCGCTGTGACCCAGGCGACCGTCTGCACCGGCGAGACCGACCGCCCGGCAATCACGCTCGACCATGAGCATGGCGAGGCGATGGCGGCACTCGCCCGGGCGCAGGATGCGCGCGACGCATTGAACGCCATACTTTTCGAGCAAGCGGCGAAGATTTGGCCGGGTAAGTGGCGCGAGTTGAAGCCGATGCCTTACCGCTTCGCCAGCTGGGTCGGCTACGACATGGACGGGCGGACGGATATCGGCTGGTCGACCAGTGTCCATTATCGGCTGGGAGAAAAAACGTTCCGGCTGGAGCGTTACGCCGCCAGGCTCGAATCCATCGAGGCCGCGCATCCGGTGCTTGCCACGCTGCGCGCTGCCCAGGCTCATACTGCTGAAATGGAGGCGCTTTTCGCCGGCGATCTCACCGCTCCCGATGCGTTGTCGCGTGCGGCCAATCGGCTAACGGCCGGCGATCCGGCGAAAATGGTCTCGCTCGCCCCGGCAATCGCCGCGCTGGAGCATTCGGCGCGCACCGCCTGCGACGAAACCGCCCGCCAGCTGCTCGTGCTCGCCGCCGCGATGCGCGCCGACGGGCTGGGTATCGGCGGTATCCATTTTCGGGTGAACGCGTCGCAGCTGCAAAACGCCATCCGCCGCCGTATCGATCCCGAAAACCGGCTCGACCTTGCCAGCAAGACCGCGCTGATCCGCATCCGCGCGTTGCTTGACGAGGCCCGGCCGCTGCGCACCAATTTCGCCGCACTCGCCATCGAGAGTACCACCGCCGTTCGCCAATTCCTCGCCATGGCGCAGATTCTCCACCACATCGACGCCGACGCGCCGATCCGGATGCTGATCGCCGAATGCGAAGACCCGCAGACGGCGCTGGCCGCGCTCTATTTCGCCCGATTGTTCGGCATCGACGGCAAGGTCGACGTCTCACCGCTGTTCGAGACCGAAAGCGCGATGGAGCACGGCGAACGCTTCCTCGACGCATTGCTCGCCGAACCGCATTACCGCGACTATGCGCGGGAGCGCGGGCGGGTCTCGATCCAGACTGGCTTCTCCGACGCCGGCCGCTTTATCGGGCAGCTGCCTGCCGCCCTCGCCATCGAACGGCTGCAGGGGAGCCTCGCGCGGACCATGGCGCGGCATGGGCTGACGTCCGTCTCGGCGCTGATTTTCAACACCCATGGCGAATCGATGGGTCGCGGCGGCCATCCGGCGGGCATGGCCGACCGGTTGACCTGGCCAATGAGCGTCTGGGCGCGGCAGCAGTTCGCAGAGGCTGGTATCCGCACCGAGCTGGAAGCCAGCTTCCAGGGGGGCGACGGCTATCTGTTCTTTCGCACGCCCGAACTGGCGCTGGCGACGCTCACCCGGATCGCCGAGGTCGAAACGCAGGCGCTGCCCGGGGATCAGGACCCGTTCTACACCCGCACCGACCTCAGCCTCGATTTCTACCGCGGCATCCGCCGGGTGCAGCGCGATTTCATGGGTTCGCGCACCTATGCGCGCTCGCTCACCGCCTTCGGCCTCGGGCTGCTGGTCGAGACCGGTAGCCGCAAGTCGCGCCGTCAGACCGATCTAGCCGCCGACCGGGGGATGAGCCTGCGCCAGATCCGCGCCATCCCGCACAACGCCATCCTCCAGCAGCTCGGCTATCCGGCGAATCTGATCGCCGGGGTCGGCACCGCCGCCGTCGAAGATGTGGAGGGCATCGCCGAGTTGCTCGCCGCCTCGGTGCGCGGGCGCCAGATCATCCGCATGCTCCGCGCGGCGGATCGGCTCGCCAGCATCAAGTCGGCGGCTGCCTATGGCGAGCTGTTCAACTCGGCGTTCTGGGCGAGCCGGCCCTATCGCGGCACCGAGCCACATCTCGAAGCGGCCTGCCTGGCGCTGGCCGACCAGCTCACCACCGACGACCGCAACAGCGCCATTCGTACCATGACCTCGCGGCTGCGGGTCGATGCGGTGAAGCTGCACCGGTTGCTCGAACTTATCCCGGATGAGGGCAGCGGCGAGGGCCGCGAGGAACTGCGCCGCTCGCTCGGCGCGCTGCAGGCACTGCGGTTGGCGCTGATGCAGTTCATCTTCCTGCGCGCGGTACGGATTCCCGCCTTTTCACGCTCGAACGACGTCAGCCGCGAGGACGTGTTGCAGATGGTGTTCAGCCTCAGGATCGACGAGGCGCTCACCCAGTTGCGACGGGCATACCCGGTATTATCGCCGTCGCTCACGGATTACGCAGTCAATGAGCCTGCCGATTACCCGGACGTCGCCGGCCACAGCTACGCGTTGATCCGCCAGGAGCTGATCGATCCGATCGAGGACGCATACCGGCTGTGCCTGCGGATTGGCGTGGCGATCGCGAACTATTTCGGAGCTCATGGGTAACAGGCTCATGACCCGGGTGGACGCGGAAGCCGGCTGCCAGGCAAGGGCGCTCGGTTCAGCGAAGGGATGAAACGGATTCGACTCAGTCCGCGCTAGGCAAGATCCCGTCCACTCCCCGCACGCCTTGCCTGGCCGGACGAGTGAACCGGGAACGCGACTTCCCCGTTCGTCGGTGACGATCAGCTGGTCCAGCGTTCGCGGCGCGACCGAATATGACCTGTCGTTTCGCGACGTGACGGACAATAAATCTCTGTCCATTGCGCTGCTTTCAGGTCAGAAATCCTGTGCGCGAGGCCGGTTGTCGTGATCAGATGACGAACCGTTCGCCGAAGATCACGGCGAAGTGAGTCTTTGCCTCGGACCACTCGCGCGGCGGCCGTTTCCATTCCTGGGCCGCGTTGTTGAGGACGAGGTATGGCAGCTTCATCGGGGCATCGTCACCCGGGAAGTGGCCACGGGTACGAACCGCCCGGCGCAGCTTCGAGTTCAGCGCCTCGATCGCATTGGTGGTGTAGATGATCCGCCGCACCCCCTCGGGCAAGGATTGGCGCTTTGCAATATGCTGGAAACATGACAGCCTCTACCTACTCTGGTTTCAAGAGGTAGCACTCATATGAAATTTTCACCACTCGCCGCAGTGGCCGCAGTTTCCGCCGCCGCGTTGACGGTGCCCGCATCCGCAAATCACAGCTGGAACAATTATCACTGGGCCACGACCAACGGCACGTTGGCCGTCAGGGTCAATGCCGCCGTCACGTCTGCATGGACAAGTTACGTCAATGAGGCAATTGTTGACTGGGAGGTTTCGCCAGACCTGCTTCTTGGTGTCGGCAACTTTGTGTCGGTCAACCGTAGAAAATGCAATCCGATCGGCCGTGAGATTCTTGTCTGCAACGACCTCTACGGTCAGCGCGGGTGGCTCGGTATCGCGTCCATCTGGCTTGATGGCAATGGCCACATCACTCAAGGCACGACCAAGCTTAACGACACCTATTTCACCATGACGCGCTACAACACACCTGCATGGCGGCGGATGGTGACGTGCCAGGAAACCGGCCACGATTTCGGACTAGCACACCAGGATGAGAACTTCAGCAATATCAATCTCGGTTCATGCATGGATTACACCAATGATCCGTCGGGCACGGCAGGCACAAACGGAACGGCTTCAAACGAGCACCCGAATCCGCACGATTACGAACAGCTCGCCACCATCTACAACCACACCAATGACGGCTACAACTCGGCCACGTCATCATCGCCGACCGGTCTGGGTGCCCGCGCATCCGGCGAGGCCTCGGCGCTGTCCCTTCCGAGCGCGCCCTCGGGCGACAGCCCCGCTGAGTGGGGTCGAGCGATCGATACTGACGGTCTCGGACGGCCGGATGTATTCATGAAAGAGCTAGGCGGCGGCCACCGGGTGATCACCCATGTCTTCTGGGCGCTAGAGACGAAGCGCGGGGACATCCAGGG
>JANONQ010000309.1:0-2907 GCA_031420935.1 Novosphingobium sp.
CTCATACTGGCCGAACGGATCGGGAATGCGGCTGAGCGGATGGCCAATATGGGCCGCCAGCAGCCCCTGGTTGGGGATATTGTCGGGCACCTTGCGCAGCCCGTCCATATCGTCGCTGAAAGCCACCAGCCGCGTCGGCGCGCCGCCGGTGAGCGTCTCGTATGCGCGGCGCACCAGCGTCGTGCGCAGCACTTCCTGGAACGTACCGATATGGGGGAGGCCCGAGGGGCCATAGCCGGTCTCGAACAGCATCGGCGCGCCGTCCGGCTTTCCGCGCGGGAAGCGCTTCACCAGCTTGCGGGCTTCCTCGAACGGCCATGCCTTGGAAACTTGGGCGGCGGCGAGAAGGTCTGCGTTGGTCATGCTGCGCGCCTTTTGCCCGTAAGTCGCAGCGGCGCAACCGTTTCATAACCTGCGCGCATTAAGGCAGCAGCATGGACAGCATGCCCACCGCCATTCCGACCGACCTCGACACCGCGCTGCGCCGCGAGATGGCGACTGATGAGCGCATTCTGTGGAGCGCACAGCCGCGCGCCAATCGGCTCAAGGGCGGCCTCAGCATTTGGCTTTTCGCAATTCCCTGGACGCTGTTTGCGCTGTTCTGGGAAAGCATGACGCTGCTGCCGTGGCTGGCCGAAACCAAAACCCCCGACGGAATCACCTGGACGTTTGGCATTATCATGTCGATCTTCGGCCTGCCCTTTATTGTGATCGGCTTCTGGATGCTGTGGCAACCGCTACGCGCGATGAAACTGGCCAGGCGCACCGCCTATGCGCTCACCACAAGGCGGCTGATCCGGCTGATCGATGGCCGCAAACGCGAATTGCACAGCGTGCTGATCGACCAGATCGGCCCGATCAACCGCCAGGAGGCGCGCGATGGCACCGGCCATCTGCGCATCGAAACCCACAGCCGTATCGACAGCGAAGGCGACCGCACGACCGAGAGATTCGAGGTGCTGGGGGTGCCCGGCGTGGCGCGGCTTGAGCGGTTGATTCTCGACAATCGCAAGGTTTGAGCTGCTTGCACAAAGTTGCTATTTCGTTCTAACGCTGCTGCGTGATTGCGCCTTCCCTCCTTGCTTCCCTCCACGCCTCGCACGGTGGCTGCTGGCTGCGCGACGCGCATGGCCAAACCAAGGGACTCGGCAAGGGCGAGGCTATCATGGCGGCGGCGGACACTCCGCTGCTGATGCTCAACGCGCCACTGGTGGCCAGCCGGCTGGGCTATCCCGATCTCTCCGGGCTCGATCTGCTCGAACTGTTCGCGTTTATCCACCCGGCCCGCTTTATGGTGCCGACCCCCAAGGGTCTGGCGCATGTGCTCGGGCTCACCGAACCGCAGGGTGACGATGCCGTGCCCGCACTGCTGCAACAGGCGGCGGGCGCGCTGCTCGCTACCTGCGAAAGCCCGGACTGGCCCGAACGCGAAGGCGCGTGGTCGGCCTTGCAATCGCTCATCAAAATGCGCTGGGCCTGGGCGGCGCAGCTTGCCGCGCGGATTACCCGGCCCGAAAAGGCCGAGCGCTGGTTGTTTTCCCGGCTGCCCGAATGGGACGAAGCGCCAGAGCGGCCCCAGCCGGCGCAGGTCGCGCTGGACGAGCCGGCGGTGCTCGCCCGCCTCGCCGCGCTCACCGGCGACAACGCCGAACAGCGCCCCGGCCAGCGCGCCTATGCCGCCGAGGCCGCGCATCTGTTCGAACCCCGCCGCCGTGAAGGCGCGCCGCATGTGCTGCTGGCGCAGGCGGGCACTGGCATCGGCAAGACGCTCGGCTACCTCGCCCCAGCCTCGCTGTGGGCCGAGCAATCGGGCGGCACGGTGTGGGTATCGACCTTCACCAAGGCGTTGCAACGCCAGCTGCGCCGGGAAAGCCGCCGCGCCTGGGCGGGGCCGCGCGCCGACGGTTCGCAGCCGGTGGTGGTGCGCAAGGGACGGGAAAACTACCTGTGCCTGCTGAATCTGGAGGACGCGCTGCAGGGCGGCTTTGCCGGACGCGCCGCGATCCTCGCTCAGCTTGTGGCGCGCTGGGCCGGCTATAGCCAGGACGGCGACATGATCGGCGGCGATCTGCCGGGCTGGCTCGCCACGCTGTTCCGTCAGCGCGGCGTTGCGGCACTAACCGACCGGCGCGGCGAATGCGTCTATGCCGGCTGCCCGCATTACCGCAAATGCTTCATCGAACGCGCCGCGCGCGTCTCGGCGCAGGCCGACCTGGTGATCGCCAACCATGCGCTGGTGATGGTTAACGCCGCGCGAGGCCGCGATCACGCCGCCCGCCCGACCCGGCTGATCTTCGACGAGGGCCACCACGTGTTCGAGGCCGCCGATTCGACCTTCGCCGCCGCGCTCACCGGCGCCGAGACCATCGAGTTGCGCCGCTGGGTGATCGGCCCCGAGCGCGGCTCCAAGGGCCGCCGCCGCGGGCTGGCGGCAAGGCTCGCCGATGTTGCCAGCTATGATGAGGCGGGCGGCAAGGCCATCTCCGCCGCGCGCCATGCCGCCGAGGCGCTGCCCGGCGACGGCTGGCTGCAACGTCTGAACGAAAATGCGCCCTCCGGCCCGCTGGAGGTGCTGCTCGCTGCGGTGCGCGCGCTGGTCTATGCGCGCGACGAAAGCGGGGGGCAGGAGGCGGGCTACGGATTGGAGACCGAAGCCGCGCAGCTGGGCGGGGCATTCGTCCAGCTGGCCGGCGAGGCGCAGGCCGCGCTGGCCAACCTGCGCCAACCGCTGATCCGCCTCGGCGTCCGGCTCGAGGCGCTGCTAACCGAACCGCCCGACTGGCTTGATGGGCCGGGACGGGCGCGGATCGACGGCGCGCGCCATTCGCTCGCCTGGCGGATCGATTTGCTCGCCGCCTGGGAGGCACTGCTCAACCGCCTGGGCGGGCCGGTCGACCCCGATTTCGT
>JANONQ010000310.1:0-11934 GCA_031420935.1 Novosphingobium sp.
GCCCCCATATATTTGCCGCGGAAGATGCCATCCACGTCGAAGACCCCGACCTTGGCCCAGTCGAGGCGACCTTCGGAGACCTGTTTCAAAATGTCCGCAGCGGTGATGGTCATGCTGGGCCTCAACTGCCGGTTTGGATACCGCCCTAGGATAGCACATTCCCTGGCCCCTGCTGCACCGAAAGGAAGGCACACCAGTTGGTGCACCGACTGGTGGCGATTGGCATCGGCCAGGAGTTGACGTTTGCTCGATCCCTGTCGTCCAGGCCGCAGCGAAGAAGCGTAGGGGCTGACGCGCGCCCGATAGTGACCTGGTGAGTCCTGGGCGCACGTCGATGCTGCTTAATGTTGGGTGCGAGTTTCAGGTCTGGTCTTGGGCGGATTTGCAAAGAACCGAACATGCGGTTTACGGCATAGTCTGGGCCGGAGAACGAACCCGCTGCGCGGGATGGGCGCGTGCGGTAGGGTAGGGTTCTTGCCGTCCCAACGAGCCCGCTGCGCCAGCGACTGATCGAAGACATGGCGGCACTGCCGATCTCACGAACGAACTCGCGCACTTCCACCGGGCGACCTGGTCTGCTGCTCGCGCTGGCGTCAATGCTCTGAAATTTGGAGAAATTTGGATTTTGGTCCCGACCGAACGGGTGATCGCGTGCTGAACGTCTCGGGGTGGGCGAAGCCCACCCCGCGCGTCTCATAGCCCGTCAAGGCCCTTGCTGACCAAGATGTTCACCGCAACGCGGCGGTTTTGTGCTTTGCCTTCGGCAGTGTCATTGCTCGCCGAAGGGTCCGCTTCGGACATCCCGGTCGGGGTAAGCATGCGATAGGGTTTCCAGCGGCAGGCCTGCTGAAGATAATTGATGACGCTGGCGGCCCGCCTTTCGCTAAGCTGCTGGTTATACTCCTCGCTTCCGACCGAATCGGTGTAACCCACAATAAGCATCAAAGCGTTGCTCATCCCCTCGGCTTCGGTTGCCGTGGCGCAGAGTTCGGCCTTGGCCTGAGCGGACAGCACCGCCTTGCCAGTATCGAAGTTCACATTTGTCGTGCCCTTAATATTATACTTGTCGATATCGCCCATGCGGCCGCGCAGCGCCTGTGTTGACGCGGTCTGCTCCGCGAAGCCCTGAGCGGTGCCGTTGCGGATCATCGACGCGGTCTTGAGGTCGTTGTTCCGAAACTTGATCTGGCTCGCCAGGAGAACGCTGCCTGCTTGCATCGTCTTGACCGTGACCGGCAGTCCGTTGAGCAGCGAGGTCGCGCCCAAGTTGTTGCGGCTGCCGCCAAAGAGGCCACCGCCGGCCTTGATCTGGGTGGCATCATTGATGAAGATGACCGTGCTGGCGCCGTCGGCGCTCATGACCTTCATTTTGTCCCCGCTGCGCGCGGTTATGGTGCCTTTGATCTCGGGCCCCGGGGTCATCGCAGTCGTATCGGGCAGGGCTTCGCCTTCTACGATGATATTGGGGTCGGGGGGGCGCTGCTGCTGGGCAGCCAAGCTACCCGACAGCGGCACTGTAAGCATGGCAAGCAGGTAGAGAAGTCTTGGTCTCTGGGAAACAACACGCATTGAAATACTCCTTCAACAGGTCCCCCCGCGGGCCGCGCGTGAGGCGGTCAACCTTGCTGGCAGATGAACAGTCTCGGTAAGGCCGCAGGTGTGCGGATAGTTCGAGCGCATCGTGCGGCGAACCGAAGAGGCTGCGCCGCACAGACTTTCGTTCATGCGTTGGTGCACCAGTCAGCTTGTGAACCATTGCCTCAACTGACGGCCAGCCTTGTCGAATGGTGCAAGGCTGAATGCACTGAAAAATCGGATGTCCGCTTGCCACCCCAACGCAGATCTGGCGGACCGGTGTGAATGAACGTCCGGTTTCAGCGACGCAGTCTTGTTCGGTCGCTTTGAGGCGAATTTCAAACGTGGCCGACGGGCAGCTAACCCGTTCGATAGCTGACACGTAGGGAGCCGATGAACGAATTGCAGTTTTCGGGAGTATGAGTGCACCCAGCAAACGTCCGAAATCGGGGGCGGGAGCGGCCATCGTGCCACATAGTGAATGACGGGCAGCTATCCGCCTTCGAGCGCCCAAACCCGGCCCGTCCAGACACGGCCCAAATCGCGACATTATGGCAAGGTCTCTGATCCAATTTGCTGTTCGAAGGCAGCCTTGTCCCGCCGTCGAGATTGCTATGACAAGTCTGGCGGGCGCAATGACCGCCCGGTGCCTGCGATGCTAGAAATTCATCGACAGGCTGGCAACGACCGTATCGTCGGTAAAGTCCGTCACTTTGGGGCCGCCCATGCCGACATACTCCAGCCCCAGCCGGATGTTGTCGGCGGCCTTGAAAGTGATACCAGCCGACCAGTCGACCGTGGTCCGGTCGGCAGAAATCGAATAGGCGCCGTCGGTATAACCGGCGTGGACCTTGGCCTCGATCGGGATGCCCGGTATCCTCCACACCAGATCGCCGAACAGGTATAGGTTGTCCCTGCCGCCGAGCGCAGCCTGCGCCCACGAATACCATACGCCGACCTTGGGGGCGAACGCCCCGAAGTCGCCGGTCAACTGCACCGCCGTATCGAACGAATCGGTGTTGGGAACAGCCGGGTTGGCATCCGGGTAATAATAATAATAAAGGATAACCTCGGCGGTGACCGCGGGGGCGATAGCGGTCGCCCAGCCGACGAACAGATCGGCCTCGACCGCGCCGTAGATGTCGTGATTGCCAAGTGTGCTGACGAAGACGCCGCCGAACAGCCCGCTTTCGTGCGCCGCAATTACCGTCGCCTGCGCTACCGGCTCGCCTTGCGAATAAGACGTGCCGCGAAACCGGTAATCGCTTGCGATCGTCGTATGTAGCGATAGCTGGATCGGGTCGGAAGGACCGTCCGGCAACGGCTTTACCGGGCTATCAGCGACATGCCCGGCTACAACAGCGACGTCGACAGGGCCTACCGGCTCACCGGGCGAACTTGCAAGCGCCGTGCCCGGCATAAGCCCCACAATTGCGAATACAGCAACAAAAAGAACAATCTTTACACGCTGCATACCCGTGAACTTCCTTCGTATTCTAGCGCAGCTGCAGATACAGGTGTCTTGAAGATTGGTAGATTTCCCGGTGCCGAATTGGAAATCGGCCCGATAGATCGTCGGCGGTTGGATAGCTATCCCGATCGGCTCCTGTTCTGGCCGGCTTAACGATAACCTGCTTCGCTCGCAGAGGCTAGGTTCGCTGCAGGTCTCGGGGGCTTTATCCACCAGCGGCGCCTACTGACGTGCTCCCCTGAAATGTGACCAGAAATGAGTAGAGTCCGACGCACAAGGAGTTGGGCGCATGAAGCGCAGCAGGTTCAGCGAAGAGCAGATTATCGGGATCTGATCCGCTGGTCCATCCAGGAAGTCCGGCGTATCGCTAACAACTGCCCAGCGCCGTATCCAGCCCGCCTACATCATCGCATGGTCATGCTGGCGACGGGCACATCAAGCCGCCGCGCGGCGAGCCCACCTCAGGCGTAAAATGCAACTGTAAAGCCAGGCTGAAGTGACATTTGTATCATTTCAGCCACAACATGATGCTTGCGATTAGGTCAGGCCTGAAGGCTGAGGGATTCCTCCCCCACTGGACATTCAATGTCGCAACTTAAAAGAGCAAGGCAATTACAGCCCAGGTGCCGAGGGTGAGGCCCACCAAAATACCTGCCCTCAACAACTTTGGCCAGCGTTCTGCGTCTGGGAAAAGCGTCTGATTCGCATTTTCGTCGAGCCAACGTGGCATTGCACCATCGGGCAAGGGCCACCCCTTTAAAGACACGGCATCCACGACGGCCTTTGAGATGGGCTTCTCGAACTTGCAGGCGAAGAAATTCCCCTGGACCCAGACGATTCTCGACTGCACGAGCTCGATATCGGGAAGGGAGATATCCAAGCAGTCCCCAACTTCGAGATTGGCTCTGGCATCGCCATATGCACCTGCCGTCGAAAGACTATGGACGCAAAGGCGGACGCGTGAGCCTTCCTTGAATCCTGATGCGACAAGATACGGCTGACGCCCCGGTGCGAGGCGTCGATCGGCCAGTTGTGTGGCGTCAAGGTATGCGACCTTGGTCATCATCGTACCCCCTCGGTGGTTGATACCATTAAATTGGTATTCAAGCACTGATCAGTTAACTTATTGTGACATGGTGTTGTGGATTTTTCAGTATCCTGAAATTCATGGACTTGCTTTGATTGGATCCGCCGGCAGCGGCGCAAGGCACCGTCCGCGCCGAGCAGTTCGCGACTCAATGGCGCGCTTTTCCCCCCTCACTTGAAGAATTGCAACCTTCGTCTAGCTCACCCCACCTCGCAATTGGCGCAAGTGAGCGTCTCCAGCCGTCTCGGGGTAAGGAATATCCACAGCATCGACTGTGGATTGGCGTGCAAAAGGGACCCCGTTAGACGCACCTGGCCATCGCCATTACCGCCAGCGTTGTGCGCGCCGGCGCAAGATGACCACCGCACTGCGAGCCAAGTACCTTTAGGCGCATCACCTATCACTGCGACATGGTCGAGACGGGCAACGACAGCTGGCGCTTCAAAAACCGCAGCTGATCCGCCGGAGATAGCCGACAGAAATGACCTTCGCCCTGCTGGCGCCTCCGGTTGGGCTACGCCCTCCCTGCCAGCAGCAGGGCGAAGCTCGCTCCCAGCATCATCGCCGCAGGTCTCGGGATCGGGGCGCTTGATGAGCGTGACCTCGGCACCAAGCTCGGCCAGGAACACGCCCGCGAACGGACCCGGGCTGATCCCCACGATTTCGACCAATTTGACCCCGCGCAATGGCTCAAGCTAAACCTTGGCAATGCTCAAGGCGTTGGCCAACGGCGCAGATCAGAGCAACCAGTCACTGCCCAGGTAAACTTCGAACAACTTTCCGTCGTTTACCTGATCGACGCCATAGCCGGCCACATACAGGCTCAACAAGTCGCCATCGTTGGGATTACTGCTGGGTGCGAGCTCCAAGCCTTTTATTGTGGGGTTGGTGCTATAGGAGGAGAAGACGTCGATCGTCGCCTTGATGACGCCTTCGGCGTCCAAAATCCAAATCAGCCTAGAAAAGCCCGAGGCGACGAAGTACAGGTCATGCCGGGAATCGTAGGCCAGTGCCTCGGCATCCCTCATCACCGCCGGGAGCGGAAACGAGTCGACGAACGCGCCCTGGGGGGTAAGCTCGAACAACTGTTTCAGCTTTCCGTCGAGGATGTGCATGTTGCCCGTCAACGCATCGAACTTCAAATCTTCGGTGTCGAAGAACCCGAGGCGCGCCGTATCGAAGAAGCCGAGCCGCGCCGATGGATTTGTCGGCGCTACCCAGGACACGGCAAACGCGTCGTCGTCCGCGATATACAGGTAACCGTTGCTCGAATTGTAACCGAGGCCGGTCGGCTCATCCGTGAACGATATGAGGCTGTGGTTACGGATGTAGGACCCGTCGAGTCCCAGGGCAAACAGGTTGGTGGTGCCGTTGTACGGACTTTCGTCATGCTCGGAGTCGGCCACGAAAAGCGTGCCCAGGCTCGGGATATAAGCCAGTCCGGAGGGATCGCCGATCCCGTAACTGCCGCTCCCGTCATACTTGGTGCCGTCGGCAAGATTGTACGTCGCGACCACTGACACATTGAGCGCGGGCATGGGGGGGACAATGACGTCGTCATCGATAATCTTCCCGATGGCGACCGCAGCATCGATCCTGGCATTGGTCGCCGAGTTGATTTGGACCGTGAACGTTTCGAGCCGTTCGCCAACACTGTCATTCACCAGGCTGACATCGAATGACTTGGTCGTTTGGCCAGCCAGGAAGGTCAGCGACTGGACGGTCCCAAGATAGTCGCTACCCGACTTGGCGGTGTGCTCGGCGGTGCTGAAATAGACCGTGACGTCCTGGGTCGCCGCCTGGCTGAGAGACAGGTTGAACGTTACCTTGCCGCTGCTTTCCGTGGCCGGTGCGGCCGCGCTTATGGAAACCGTCGGCAAGGATGCGGGGATTGCGCCACCCTGCGTATAGGTGATGGTCAGCACCGGCTGGAAGGCACCTTGCGCCGACGTGAACTCCCACGCGTCGGTACTCGTTGGGTTGAATACCCAGCCCAGGTTGGCGGCGTTTTGCCCGCCGGAAGTCGAGGCTGCGGCATTCCAGGCGACGAGGCTGTCGGTCACGTTGAAGACGCGACTGCCCAGCGCGACCGCGCCAAGGGTGGTGCCAGACAAAGTCGCCTCGATGCCATCGATCTGCACGCCATTGCCCAGGCTGTTCCAGGTCGAAGAACCGTTCCAGCCGACCAGCATGCGATTGAGGGTGCCGCCAGCGGTCGAATCGCCCGTGACCTGGAGTTGGAGCGTGGCCGAAACAATCTGCGCCCCGACGGGGATCTGCCCCGGGCCGGTGCCGAACAGACTGTCGAAGCGGAGGAGCGCATCCACGTTCTTTCCCGATTCCGTGGTCGGGCGAAGCACGAGGGCGTCGGCGAACGATATCGAGGGTTTGTTCTGCATCAACATCGTGTCGACGGCACCGAAATAGCCATTGGCACCCTGCCGGAACGTGACCGAGACGGCGGTGGGCAGATCGCTTGCCGCTTCGACGGTGATGGCGGCGCTGGCCTGAGCAGTGCCGCCCGCGCCGTCGGAAATCGAGTAGATGAACGAGTCGCTGCCGATGAAGCCGGCATTCGGTAAATAGCGGACCTGCCCATTCTCGATCAGGACGGTCCCGTTGACGGCGCTACCGACGGAAGCGATGGCGAGCAAGTTGCCATCGACGTCGGTGTCATTGGCAAGGACGTTGATCAGGACCGGCGTGCCTTCGTTCGTGCTCGCGCTATCGGCGACAGCCACCGGCGCGTCGTTGACCGCCGCGACGGTAATGGTGACCGCGGTCGGGGACGAAGTCAGGCTGCCGTCGTTGGCGGTGAACTGGAACGAGCCCGTGCCGTTGAAGTTCGTCGCCGGGGTGAAGCTGTAGGCGCCGGTGGTCGGGTTGATCGATACCGAGCCGCCGACCGCGGAATTGGCCACCAGCGCATAGGTCAGCGTGCTGCCCTCGGGGTCGGTGGCCTGGACGAGGCCGGTGATCGGTGGACCATCCTCGGCTCCCGACGCGCTCGAGGCGATGCCGACCGGTGCTTCGTTGACCTCGCTGACGACGATCGAAGCGGTGCCGGTCGCGGTCGAGAACGCCGTTATGCCGCCCGTGGTCGAAGCATCGATTTTGTTGCCCGCCGTGTCGTTGGTCTGGTCCCAGGCACGATAGGTAAAGTCCGCGGTCGTGCCGTTGACGCCATTCGGGACAAAACGGATGAAGTCCGCGTCGCGCAAAAGCAGTGCGCTGCCCGCGCTAACCGCCCCCACGGCTGACCAACTCGTGCCCCCATCGATCGAATATTGCCATTGGCCATTGCCGGAGTTGAGGCCCGTGATTGCAATCCCGCGAACGGCACCGGAATCAGCATCGGTCGACTGCAAGAATGAGGCAATCGTCTGGCCGCTATTAGTCGTCTGACGTTCCGTGATCGGGGTCAGGGTGGCGGAAGACGAAGACAGCACCGGCGCGTCATTGACCGCATCAATGGCGACGGTGACCGCGGTCGCGGACGAAGTCAGGCTGCCGTCGCTGGCGGTGAACTGGAACGAGCCCGTGCCGTTGAAGTTCGTCGCCGGGGTGAAGCTGTAGGCGCCGGTCGTCGAGTTGATCGATACCGCGCCGCCCACCGCGGAGTTTGCCACGAGCTCGTAAGTCAGCGTGCTGCTGTCGGGGTCGGTGGCCTGGACCTGGCCGGTGATCAATGGCCCGTCCTCGGTTCCCGATGCGCTCGAAGCGATGCCGACCGGTGCTTCGTTGACGTCGCTGACGACGATCGAAGCGTTGCCGGTCGCGGTCGAGAACGCGGTTTCGCCGCCCGTGGTCAAGGCATCGACTTTGGTGCCCGTCACGCCGCTGGTTTGGTCCCACGCGCGATAGGTGAAGTCTGCGGTCGTGCCGTTGACGCCATTCGGAACAAAACGGATGTAGTCCGCCGCGCGCAAAAGCAGTGCGCTGCCCTCGCTGACCGTGCCTATAGCCGACCAACTCGTGCCGCCATTGATCGAATATTGCCACTGGCCATTGCCGGAGTTGAGGTTCGTGATTGCGATCCCGCGGAGGGCACTCGAATCAACGTCGGTCGACGCCAGGAAAGAGGATATTGTCCGGCCGCCATTGGTGGTCTGATCCTCGGTGATGGTGGGCAATGACGCTGTAGTCGATGTCAACACGGGCGCGTCGTTGATGCCCGTGACCGTAAATTTGAGGGTGGTGCTGCCGGAGCTGCCGCCGCCTACGGCGTCGTACGTGAACGTGTCGGAGTTTATCGCGCCTTTTTTTAGGCGATCCGCCAAGTCGGCGGTGTAGACGTAACTGCCGTCGGGCATGATGGTGAGGAAGCCATAGAGTCCCTGAAGGGTCGTGCCCGCGCCCGTAACCGTCACGTAATTGCCGGAACCGGCCTTGATTTGGGTCACCTGATTGGCGTCCGAGTCATTGAGGAGGACATTGCCCGAGACGCTGCCATTCTCGAAGGCGCTACTGGTATCGCGCCTCAGTCTAAAAGGCATTTGTGGGCCTCCTCACGCTTTTCGGTCAGGCTTGAACATTAACACGCGCCGACAATTACAACACGCGCCGACCATAATTCGTTCCCCCGGCGTAATATTAAATCCCACGGATCTTCACCCATAAGGCCACCTCGAAAAATGCCCCCTTTCCAAGGCGATCGAACCCGTTTCAAGGATGCCGAACCGCCGAGGGATTTTTTGCGATGGGCCAGCCGGGATTTTTTGATTTGCAGCGCCGGTATGAGGGGCTGGACGCGAAGACCGATCCTTTGGTTGCGATCTTGGCGGCGGTTCCGTTTGAGCTGTTCCGCGTGAAGCTGAAGACGGCGCTGGTGAAGGGCGGGCTGCGCAGGGCGGAAGTTGATCGCAAGAGCGCGGCGGGTCGCAAGCCGTGGGACGAGGTTTTGATCTTCAAGGTCCTGGTGTTGCAGGCGCTCTACAATCTGTCGGACGATGCGATGGAATATCAGCTGCGCGACCGCCTGTCGTTCATGCGTTTTGCCGGGCTGGGTCTGGAAGACGCGGTTCCCGACGCCAAAACGCTGTGGCACAACCCGCGAGGTGCTGGCCAGAGCGGGCGCGGTCGAGGGCTTGTTCAACCTGTTTGATGGCTATCTCAAGGCCAAGGGCTAGGCGATGGGGGGAAAGATCATTGACGCGACCATCGTCCCGGCCCCGCGCCAGCGCAACTCACGCGATGATAATGCCACGGTCAAATCGGGTGACACGCCAGCGGAATGGGAGAAGAAGCCCGCCAAGAACCGCCAGAAAGACAAGGATGCGCGCTGGACCAAGAAGCATGGCCGGGCGCACTTCGGCTATAAAAACCACATCTGCATTGACCGGCGGCACAAGCTGGTGCGGCGCTACGCGGTGAGCACGGCGTCGGTGCATGACAGCCAGAAGCTGGGTGATGTGCTCGATGCCCACAACACCGCCAGCGGGGTGTGGGCCGACAGCGCCTATCGCAGCAAAGCGATCGAAGCGAAGCTCGCCGAGCAGGGCCTCAAGGGCCATATCCATCGGCGCGGCAGCCGCAACACGCCGCTTACCACGCGTGAGGAAGCCGCCAACAAGACCCGATCAAAGGTGCGGGCGCGGGTCGAGCATGTGTTTGGCAACCAGCAGGGCAGCATGGGCGGAAAGCTCGTGCGCACCATCGGCATCGTCCGCGCGGCGGTGAAAATCGGGATGCAGAACCTGGCGTACAATATGCGCCGCCTGGTTGTCCTCGAACGGATCGCGGTGGCAGTAGGCTGACGCAACGACGGCAAGCCCTCCGAAGGCCATCACACGGCCCTGGCGCCGCCGCCATCAAACACCGTCGAATGCCCAAATCCTCGACCCGGTAAGCGCGACGACCCGATCCGACGCCCAAAGTCAGTCCCAAATCGGGATTGTTCGAGGTGGCCTCAAATGAAACTGCCTCCGGAAAACCCGGGACGCTTCACTACTTCACAGCGGGAATCAAAACACTCGGTGGCTCGGCGGAACGGATATTTATGCATTAAGCTGAAGAACCTGAATCCATTCTCTTGTTGCTCTTTTCGAATTCAGCTCGATAATATTCAACCTGTCATAATCTGGCGAGTGCAATGTGCGTCCATAATCCTGACGCTCGCGGAAAGTTTTCAGGAGGCGGTTCCATCTCTGGTTCCAGCTACCTGCCCGCCTTGCGGAATTATTATGACTGCTCGTTCCTGTCGGATACTCCCCACTGCCGCGTTTAATGCGGCTCCATTGCTTCACGAGAAATCGACGCATCAATCGGGTGAAAATAAGGTATATCGGATAGTTTAGAAATACAACTGTATCGGCGCGTTGCCATATTATGTGGCGGACGGCCAGGTAATGGCCGTCCATTATCCACGCGTTACCTGACGTAATGAATTCAACTCGCTGTACAAACTCGCCTGCATCCAGTTGTCCGCCCGGCAGGCAGTCTCGCAGGTCATCCAGTTCATGGACCTGCAATTTGAGCAATTTCGCCAATATACGCGAAAGATGGCTTTTCCCGCTGCCGGTCGCACCCACTATCGAGATACGCCTGCCGATCGTGCGAGAGGAGTCTATGCTCATGACTTCATTTCAGCCATCATCGAATGGCCCGAGCGGCTGAGTTCATCGAGAACCGCCCGGTTGTGGAGGCTCATGTCAAATTGCTTGCAACGGTCGAGCCGTCGACCTTGGCCTGGACACGCCGATCGGCTGGCGGATAATTCCACAAGCGACAAAAGTCAGTGCCGGCAACCGCATCCAGACGTTGGACCTCGTCGGCCATGAGTTCACGCAAACGAGCTTCGATCTCGGGCGGCATCTTTGGCCGAGAGCTATCGGTAAACTGGCGATACAGCAAGTTTCGCACGGCCGGGGATGTCTTGGCTTTGCCCCGCAAGCCGACTAGGCCCAGGCGTTGGGTCAGCTTGGCGAGCTTCTTGGCCGCCATGGCGATACTCCGCACGCGCGGTTGGCCAGCTGGCAGCACCTTGCGATGCAACTTCTCGGGAATTTTCAGCACGTCAACGCCCAAAAACTCAAACATGCGAACGGCAAGTTTGTCTGGCGCAGAAACCAGCTCATCGAAGGAAGCAATAAATATATTCTCGCGAGGAAATTTCTCCAGGTAGCGAACTAAATTCGTTCCATAGCGACTGTGGTTGATCAAGGTAGCATTGCGCTCCAGCTCCTCTGCAAAAGAGGCATTCAACTTGCCATTCTTGATGCCATCCAGGTATTGCGAAAAAGTCCGCTCCACGGGCTCACGCAGGCAAACCAACAGTTTGACGTCCGGAAGGCATTCATGGATTCGATCACGAGCATTTTCCGAAAGCAGGTAGCTGTGCGAAGCTTCGCCAACGACCTTGTGTTCCCGTCCCGACTTGAAGTTGCCGAGATACCAATCCCAGCCTTTAGCGAAATCCCTCGTGAAAAACCCAAGATGCTTACCGGGGTACATGTAAATCTGAGGATGCCACGAAAGAAGTTTAAATATCCAGGTGGAACCTGACTTGCTGCTCCCGATGTATAGAAAACTGGGAATCCTTGCCATGCTTGCCCCCGCCTGAATGTCGTCCGTCCACACGCCAAGGAAAAGCGATAGAGAACTCTCCGGCGACATAAGCAAATACGCTCATTCGAGTATCCTACCAAGTTAAATTATCATCACCCGCTGTTGCGGTCAACTTGAGGCCACCTCGAAAAATGCCCCCTTTCCAAGGCGATCGAACCCGTTTCAAGGATGCCGAACCGCCGAGGGATTTTTTGCGATGGGCCAGCCGGGATTTTTTGATTTGCAGCGCCGGTAT
>JANONQ010000311.1:0-2277 GCA_031420935.1 Novosphingobium sp.
CGGGCGTGGGTCTTCCAGAACAGCAGCAGCATGACCACGGCCAGCACCGCGCCTTCCAGCACCGCCTCGTAAAGCTGGCTCGGATGGCGCGGGAGCGGGCCGGCATCGGGAAATACCATCGCCCAGCGCACGCCCTCGCCCGCGACCCGGCCCCACAGCTCGCCGTTGACGAAATTGGCGAGCCGGCCGAACAACATGCCGAACGGCACGCTGACGGCGAGGTAATCGCTCACCCGCAGGAACGAAAGCCCGCCGCGCCTGGACACCCAGGCGATCGCCAGGACTGTGCCAGCGAGGCCGCCGTGGAAGCTCATGCCGCCGTTCCACAGCTTGAGCAGCTCAAACGGCTGCAGCCACAGTTCGGGTGCGTAGAAAGTCGCGTAGCCCAGCCGCCCGCCGAGGATGACGCCAAGAGTGCAGTAGAAAAACAGATCGTCGCAATGCCGCTGCGCCAGCGGCGCGCCCGGCGCCTTGATCATCCGCAACATGTGCCAATAGGCCAGGACGATCCCGGCGAGATAGGCGAGGCTGTACCACCGAAGGGTAAACACGCCGAAATCGATACCGCGGGTGAGCCCCAGATCGACCCAATAGATCGGCTCCGCAGCGGCCAAGAGTGAAAGCACGTTTGATAACCCCTGATAGGCCGCCCGGTTGGATCGGCAGCGATGCTGCGCCTTCTGGCACAACGGGGCAGGCGATGTCATCCGGCTTGTTGGCTGGTCAGCCCGATAGGCGGGAAAGCCGAAATTGGAAAGGCCGCTATGCCGCAGCCGGGAGTAGCGCTAGAGACATATGATGACCGTCAGCCGCATCTCCAACCAGCGCGCTATCATTGACCGCCGGTCGCTAGGCGAGGCTATCGCCGTTGCGGTCTGCGATAACGGCGGTCCCGCCGCCCGCCCGCGCGTCGTCGAATTGCTGCGCCAGGCGCTGGCCGACGGCCGCGCCGAGATCGCCCGCCGCCTCGCCGAAAAGCCAACCGCCGGCCATGACTGCGCCGAGGCGCAGTCGTTCCTCGTCGACCAGCTGATCCGCATCATCCACGACCATGTCATCGGCGACATCTACCGCTCCAGCAATCGCTCCTCGGGCGAACGGCTGACGATCATGGCGGTTGGCGGCTATGGGCGCGGCGAGATGGCGCCGCATTCGGATGTCGATGTCGCCTTCCTCACCCCGATCAAGCAGACGCCGTGGTGCGAACAGGTGATCGAGGCGATGCTCTATTTCCTATGGGATCTGGGCCTCAAGATCGGCCATTCCAGCCGCACGCTCGACGACATGGTGCGCATGGGCAAAAGCGACCTCACGATCCGCACTGCGCTGCTCGAAGGCCGCTACGTCTGGGGCGACCAGCCACTTTACGACGAGGCGCAGCGGCGGTTCTGGGCGGATGTCGTGCAGGGCACCGAGCGGCAATATGTCGCCGAAAAGCTCGCCGAGCGCAACGATCGGCACAAGCGGCTGGGCGACAGCCGCTATCTGGTCGAGCCCAATGTCAAGGAAGGCAAAGGGGGCCTGCGCGATCTGCACACACTCTACTGGATTGGCAAATACATCCACAAGGTGCGCGACGTCAGCGAGTTGATCACTGTCGGCCTGCTCACCCAGGCCGAATACCGCGCCTTCCGCAAGGCCGAGAACTTCTTCTGGGCGGTGCGCTGCCACCTCCACACGCTGACCCGCCGCGCCGAGGACCGCCTGACTTTCGACGTGCAGCGCGAAGTCGCCGCGCGGATGAATTACACCGACCGGCCGGGCAAGCGCGGGGTCGAGCGCTTCATGCAGTATTTCTTCTTGCAGGCGAAAGTCGTCGGCTCGCTGACCGGCGTGTTCCTCGGCCAGCTCGACGAGCAATTCGCCAAAAGGCAGCGCCGCGGCCTGTTCGCCGGATTTCGGAGCCGGGCGCGCATGGTCAAGGGCTATCGCATCTTTGGCGGACGCGTCGGGGTTCCCTCGCCCGACTGGTTCGAGCAGGATCCGGTCCGGCTGCTGGAGATATTCACGGTCGCCGATGCGGAGCGTCTCGAGCTGCACCCCGACGCCATGCGCCTAGCCGCCCGCGATGCGCGGCTGGTCGATGCGGAGGTGCGCAGGAACCCGCGCGCCAATGCGCTGTTCATGGAACTGCTTACCAGCCGCGGCGATCCCGAAGCGGTGCTGCGGTGGCTCAACGAGGCCGGCGTGTTTGGCCGTTTCGTGCCCGATTTCGGCCGGGTCAACGCGCAGATGCAGTTCGATATGTACCACCACTACACGGTGGACGAGCACACC
>JANONQ010000312.1:0-2651 GCA_031420935.1 Novosphingobium sp.
GCGCACCAGCTTCACGGCATCGCCTGCCTTGACGGAAATCACCGGCATCGCACCGCCCTCCGAGAGGATGCTGCCGACTGCGGTAAATGCGGTCGCCTCGGCGCGGGCGCGGGCTTCTTCCTCGATGGTTGCCTGGACACCGCCGAATGCGACAAAGGGCTGCTGTTCAATCAGGGCCAGCAAATGCACCGCGCCCCCGGTTTTCGCCGCGCGGCGCGTGGCGAAGCGCAAGGCAACCAGCGCCTCCTCGGTATCGTCCATTATCACCAGATATACGCGCATCGCACCAATCCCCGCTCGCAGATATCAGCCAATTCGGCGATCCGCGCAAGGCGCTTGCCCCGCACGGTCAATTTGGCCAAGGATGGGACACTTTCCCGCCACAGCCATTGCTACCGGAAATATCCATGCCGCTCGAAATCAAGATGCCCGCGCTCTCACCGACGATGGAGCACGGCAAGCTGACGAAATGGCTGGTCAAGCCAGGTGACACGGTTGCCTCAGGCGATATCCTTGCTGAAATCGAAACCGACAAGGCGACGATGGAATTCGAGGCGGTGGACGAGGGCAAGATCGCCTCGATTGCGGTGCCCGAAGGAACGGAGAACGTGAAAGTCGGCACAGTGATCGCAACGCTGGCCGAGGATGGCGAGGATTCCGCGCCTGCGCCGGCCGTCCCCAAGGCGGAAAAGCCGCTCGATCCTGCCCCTGTAGCTGCTCCGGCACCCGCGCCCGCGATGGCGAAAGCTGCCGCTCCCGTTCCTGTTATCAAGGGTGACCGCGTGATTGCGTCTCCGCTGGCCAAACGCCTCGCTGCCGATAAGGGCGTCAATCTCGCCGGCCTGACGGGCAGCGGACCCAATGGCCGAATTGTCAAATCCGATGTGGAAGCCGCCCAACCGGGAAGCGCGCCCGCCCCGGCCGCCACGTCGGCGCCGACCGAAATGGCCGAGGAAGCCCGCGCGCTGCTCGATCCGCGCGTGCCGCATACGGTCGAGAAGCTATCCGGCATGCGCAAGACAATTGCGCGCCGCCTCGCCCAATCGATGCAGACCGCGCCGCATATTTACCTGACAGTCGATATCCGTCTGGATCGGCTGCTGACGTTGCGGGCCGAACTCAACGAAGCGCTGGAGAAGCAGGGGATCAAACTTTCGGTCAACGATCTGCTGATCAAGGCGCTGGGCAAAGCGCTGATCGAAGTGCCCGCCTGTAATGTCGCCTTCGCCGGTAACGAGCTGATCTGCTATTCCCGCGCCGATATTTCGGTGGCGGTGAGCATCCCCGGCGGACTGGTCACGCCAATCATTTCGGAGGCGGATTCGCGCAGCCTCTCGTCGATCGCTTTGGCGATGAACGACCTCGTCGCCCGCGCCAGGGACGGCAAGCTCAAGCCCGACGAATACCAGGGCGGCACCGCCAGCCTGTCGAACATGGGCATGCTCGGGATCAAGCAGTTCACCGCCGTGATCAACCCGCCCCAAGCGACGATTTTGGCAATCGGAGCTGGCGAGAAGCGGCCGTGGGTGATGCCGGATGGAACTCTGGGCGTAGCCAGCGTGATCAGTGCGACGGGAAGCTTCGACCACCGGGCGGTCGATGGTGCGGACGGCGCGCGGCTGATGGGAGCGTTCCGCGAGCTGGTGGAGAGGCCGCTGGGGCTGGTGTTGTAGGAGGGTACGATGAGCCTCAAGGAACTACAGGTTAGCCTTCACCTGTAAATGTTCAGGTAGCCGGCCGGCGATAGTGAGCGTCATGCTGCCGGTTCCACTGCTGGTTTCGCCATCATAATCGGCTTTGACTGCCACCGGTTGGATGCGGTGCCAGTGCACCTTCTCGGCACCGTCTGGATATATGACCTTTGAAGGGTGCGAGACGTCCCAGATGTCCGATTCCAGGTGGCTCTCGCCGCGCCATGCACCTAGCCCGCGGCCGTCGTTGTAGCCGCCGCTATAGCCCAGGCCCTGCATGGCGATCGACGGGCCCTGCGCCAGCACCTCCAGCTGCAATTGTTTGCCATCCTCGAAGGTCGCAACCACTCCGGCGCGGCGGAAGCGCCGGGTGCCCTCATGCAACTCGACCTCGAGCGCAATATTGGTGGCGTGATCGAATTCTTCAGTAGCGCCTCGGGTAACGACACCTGTTGTGTAAGGAGCGTCGTCGCCCCGCCCCTGAAACAGGAGGTGCCCGCTCATGGCAGTCGTGGAAAAGAACAAGAAGGACATGACATGCCCTTTCTCGGAAAGCGGCAATTTGGGGCCGGTAACCGGCTCGGGTATGCCCATGCCGCGCCGAACGCCCCATGAATGGTCGCGGCAAGACCACCAGTTGTCGATCTCTACGCGTTTGCCCTCGACCTCGAGGAACCCGCTGGCCATACCGATCTGGTCAAAGCGGCGATAGTCTTCGACCGTGCGTCCCTGCAGGCGCGTATAGTGCGGGTGCTCTTCGCGCGCCGGCTCTACGCATTCCCAGTGGAGGCGGCCGTGCAGCGATCCCTCGCTGGGCTCGATTACAATTTCGAAGGACTTCAGGGCTTCGATCGGGCTGATGCGCACTGGCCCGCAGACCGTTTCAACGCTGCCATTAAGCGACCGCGACACGCGCAGGTTGTACTGCTTGCCATCAACGATCATCACCGCCCCGGCATC
>JANONQ010000313.1:0-3941 GCA_031420935.1 Novosphingobium sp.
TGCCGCAGCGCGCCTGGTTCGAAGAGCGGCTGCGCGCCTTGCTCAGCTATGAGCGCTACGGCATTCCGGTGAAAGCGGGCGGGCGCTATTTTTACACGCGCAACACCGGGCTGCAGAACCAGGCGCAGCTATTCGTGCGCACGGGGCTGAACGGCAAGCCGCGCCTGCTGATCGATCCCAATGTTTGGG
The DNA here is from genome assembly GCA_031420935.1 of Novosphingobium sp. Taxonomy (GTDB): domain Bacteria; phylum Pseudomonadota; class Alphaproteobacteria; order Sphingomonadales; family Sphingomonadaceae; genus Novosphingobium. Next base: position 190 of record JANONQ010000313.1, read on the forward strand.
CGAAGGATGCCGCCACCGCGCTTGACGACTGGAAGCCCTCCAAGGACGGGCGCTTCCTGCTCTACAGCGTGCAGGACGGGGGCACCGACTGGCGTATCCTCCGCGTGCTAGATGTGGCGAGCGGCAAGGTGCTGGCCGACGAGATTCGCTGGGCCAAGTTTACCCAGCTGGCATGGGTCGGCAGCGAAGGCTTTCTCTATTCCCGCTTCCCCAAACCCGGGGCGGGGCGGGATTTCCAGGAGCAGAGCTACAACCAAAGCCTGTGGTTCCACCGGCTGGGCACACCGCAGAAGGACGACCGGCAGGTCTATGCCACCCCCGAGCATCCGGAATACAGCCACGCCGCCGAGGTGACTGCCGATGGCCGCTACGCCATCGTCACCAGCTCGATCGGCACCGACGCGCGCTATCAGCTGCATGTTATCGATCTCGCCCGCCGCACGCGAAACGGATGGAAGCTGCGCCCGCTCGTCACCGGCTTTGAACATGACTGGCGGCTGGTCGATGGCGTCGGCTCGAGCCTGTGGTTCGTCACCAACATGCAGGCACCGCGCTACCGCCTCGTCGTCATCGACCTGGCAAGGCGAACCCCGCAGTGGCGCGAACTGGTGCGCCAGTCGGAGGAAACGCTGCAGCAGGGCACGATCATCGGCAACAAGCTGGTATTGTCTTATCTGAAGGACGCCGCCTCGCGGGCGCTGGTCCTGGATTTGAACGGTAAGGGCGCCACGGCGCTGTTGCTGAACGGTCTTGGCACCGCCGCCGGTTTCAGGGGCGAGCCCGGCGATCCGGAAACCTTCTACAGCTACACCAGCTTCAACCAGCCGACGGCGATCTTCCGGCTCGACATCGCCACCGGCGCGACCAAGCCCTTCGCCCGTCCGGCGCTGACCTTCGATCCGCGCCTGTTTTCCGTCGAACAGCGCTTCTACACCTCGAAGGACGGCACCAAGGTGCCGATGTTCATCGTCCGCAAAACGGCGAACGCCGCTGCCGGAAGGCCGGTGCCGACCCTGCTCTATGGCTACGGCGGCTTCGATGTGTCGCTGACGCCCGGTTACGCCGCCTCGCGGATGGCTTGGCTGGAAGCGGGCGGCGCTTTCGCTCTCGCCAACCTGCGCGGCGGCGGCGAATACGGCAAGGAATGGCACGATGGCGGGCGGCTGGGGCGCAAGCAGAACGTGTTCGACGATTTCATCGCCGCGGCTGAGTTCCTGATTGATCAGGGGATCACGCCCAATGGCGGTCTCGCCGTCCAGGGCGGCTCCAACGGCGGGCTGCTGGTCGGTGCGGTGGTCAACCAGCGCCCGGACCTGTTCGCCGCTGCCAACGCCCAGGTCGGGGTGATGGACATGCTGCGCTTCGACCGTTTCACCGCCGGGCGCTACTGGGTTGACGACTACGGCCACCCCAGCCGCGAGGCGGATTTTCGCGTGCTGCGCGCCTATTCGCCCTATCACAACATCCGGCGCGGCGCGGAATATCCAGCGATGCTGGTCACCACGGCCGACACCGACGACCGCGTCGTGCCCGGCCACAGCTTCAAATATGCCGCCGCGTTGCAGGCGGCGGATGTCGGGACCAAGCCGCAATTGATCCGCATCGAAACCCGCGCCGGTCACGGCTCGGGCAAGCCGACTGACAAGGCCATCGAGGAAAATGCCGATATCCTCGCCTTCCTCGCTAAATGGACCGGGTTGCAGATCGAGCCACCCGCGAAGGTGCCCTGACGGACAATTACGTTCATAAAACATGTGACAAATATGAACAACTTCTGTCAAGCCAGTTCAGCGTCACCTCAGCGGTCGCTCGTTAGAACGTCCTCATCGCCGGGCAATCCCCGTCCGGCTTCAGATAAGGACGAACGCAATGACTACTATCACCAAAGCCTTGGTCGGGACCGTCGCGGCTGGCGCGATGGCGATTTCAGCAGTGGCCCCCGCCATGGCGAATGATCGCGGCGGCATCAGCACCGGCGAAGTGATTGCCGGTGCGCTGGTACTTGGCGGCATCGCTGCTGTCGCGCTATCAGCAAGCCGCAAGAACAACGACTATCCTTATGACCGTGCCGGTTATGACGGTCGAAATAGCGGCTACGATAATCAATATGGCGGCTATAACGGCTACAACGGTAACCGTGGCTGGGGCGGCAATCCCCGCCAGGCGGTCGAGATGTGCATTCGTAAGGCCGAGCGTCAGGCGAGCCGCTATTCCTACGGAAATGCCGACGTGACCCACATCCAGAATGTGCGCCGCACCGGCTGGGGCTATGAGGTGCGCGGGCGGATCACGGTGAACTCGGCGGATCGCGGCTGGGACAATGACGACAGCGATTATGGGCGCGGCTGGGGCGGTGATAATCGCGGCTGGAACAGCAACCATCGCGGTTACGACAGCGGCACGTTCAATTGCCGTTTCGAGCGCGGCCGGGTGGTTGATATCGACTTCAACGGTATCGACCGGGTGTAAGTAAATACTGTATAAAGCATGGCGGTTCAGGCGTTTGAAAGCCTGGGCCGCCTAGCTATTTATCAGGGGGCGTAACACCTTTTTCCGAGCATGCCTTGCGCAGGTTGGAAATTACGCCGGTCGCGAAGGGATCGGTTTTATGAATTTTCGGGCATCTCGGCTGGCATCGGGCGCGGCGTTCGCTGCGGCCCTCTCGCTGGCAGCAACGCCGGCTTTGGCCGAAGGGTGGGGTGGCAATCATCACCGCAGCTACGGTGATGACACTGGCTGGATCGTAGGGGGGATCATCGGAATCGGTGCCATCGCCGCGATTGCCGCGGCAACGTCCAGCAACAACAGGCGCGATCGCACATACCGTTATCATGAGCGCAGCGATGAGTATGCCGACCGCGACGATCTTTACCAGGGACAGAACAATCAAGATTATGGCGCTGATAGTCAACGCTATGACAGCAGCGATGACGACGGCGACCAATCCTCCTGGTCGGAGTCGGACAGCGAGCGGACTGATGGCAACGACAATCTCGATGCGTTGGTGGACCGCTGCATCGCGCTGGTCGAGCGCGGGGACACGCGGGTTGAATCGGTCGATTCAACCGAACGAGACAGTTCCGGGTGGCGCATTGCCGGGCGCGTCAACGGCAACCGGGATTTTTCCTGCGCGGTGGATAGTGACGGCCGCGTCAGTGAGCCGACGATCGACGGTAGCGGGTTCGACGACTGAACGGGCGGATGCAAGTTTCGCATGTCGAAAGGGGCAAACAGGGCGGCTCGCCTCCATTTTGTTCAATACAGGCGCGGCGAGAAATTGCGCCTTACATGTGAATCGGCTTCCCAAGCACCGCCATCGCCGCTTCCTTGAACGCTTCCGCATGCGTCGGATGGGCGTGGCAGGTATAGGCGATATCCTCTGAGCTGGCGCCGAATTCCATACCCAGCGCGGCCTCGGCAATCATCGTGCCGGCGACCGAGGCGATCATCCACACACCCAGCACGCGGTCGGTCTTGGCATCGGCGATCACCTTGACGAAGCCGTCGCCCTCGCGGTTGGTCTTGGCGCGGCTGTTGGCCATCATTGAAAACCTGCCGACCTTGATCTCGCCCTTCTCCCGCGCTGCTTCCTCGGTCAGACCGACGCCGGCGATCTCGGGCATGGTGTAAACCACGCTCGGGATCACCGCGTGGTTGACGATGCCGATCTTGCCAGCGATGTTTTCGGCGACGGCAATGCCCTCGTCCTCGGCCTTGTGCGCCAGCATCGGCCCGGGAATAACATCGCCGAT
>JANONQ010000314.1:0-1885 GCA_031420935.1 Novosphingobium sp.
GTCGTGGCCTTGAAGCCGTGGGCCTTGAACTGCCTGCCGGCGATTTCGACGAGCTCGTCCCGCTTGGCGAGATAGTCGCTGCTGCCTTCTTCGAGCGCGGATGCGCGCCGCCGAGAAATATTGCTCGATTGCCCCATGGCCCTTTGCCTATCGCTCAAGTGAATTGAAGGCCAGAGGGTAACGACATTCAATGCAGACTAAAGTAAATCCACATGGGTAGACTTGAAGGAAAAACCGCGATCATCCACCGGCGCATCGCGCGGGATAGGAGAATCGCATGGCCCGTGAACTTGGTTCAAACGCCCGTTTCATGCGCCACGACGTTTCCGATGCCGCTGACTGGGATGCCGTCGTCAAGGAAGCAGAAGCCTTCTTCGGGCCGATAAATATTCTGGTGAACAACGCCGACATCCTGGGAGTGATGGCTGTCGTTAATCCCGCTGGGCCGCATCGCCAAGCCGCAGGAGGCTTCCCATCTGGTGCTGTTGCTGGCCTTCGATGAATCGTCCTACATCTCCGGCGCCGAGCATGTCATCGAGGCGGGGATGACGGCGCAGTAGACGAAAGCAGCACTTTTCCGCAACATCGCGTTCGTGCGGAACCCTCGGGATGTCGAGGCGGATTTTTCACCAATATAGTTGACGTTTGCAGCAATCCGGTCAATCCGTGCCTCGACCGCAGCATAGTTTTTTAGTCATCAATGCAGATGGAAAATTGGCATTCCTATGAGCAATACGGCAGGCTCGGCCCCTTCAGATATGCAATGGCTGGACGCGGCACTTGCTGAAGCAAACATTCCGACCCTGGCCTGTGTGCTGCTTCATCTGACGGGCGACCGGCGCTGGATCGAAGGCCGCTATGTGCCCAGCCGAGTGCGCGGCCTGGATGATAATGACAGTGGCGGATTTCCCGATGCGGTGCAGGATGAGATCAGGCAGGCTGCCCGCGCCGCGCTTACGGACTGGTTTGACGGCAAGCCGCCCCTGCTCGCCAATCCATCCGACGCCCTGCTTGTGGAGATGATGAGCGTCTCGCTGGGTGAAGAAGTGCCGGCCGATTATGCGCCGATGATCCGCAACGACCTGGCACTGGCTTCGGCGGCAGACGAACCACACGATGATATTGCGCCACCACCCGGCTTTACCGCGCTCATCATCGGTGCGGGGATTTCCGGCCTATGCGCGGCGATCGAACTGGCGCGGGCCGGCATCCCCTATACCATCGTCGAGCGGCGGCAGTCGCTGGGCGGTGTCTGGTTCGACAATCGCTATCCCGGCGCGGCCTGCGACGTGCCCAGCCACCTCTATTCCTTCTCGTTCGCGCCTCACGATTGGTCGCGTTTCTTTGCGGACAGCCGGGAGATCAACAAATATCTCGATTCTGTCGCCGATGATTATAATGTCCGGCGCCATATCCGCTTTGGCCTCGAAGTCACCGAGGCGCGCTTCGACGAAGCGAGCGGTGAGTGGCAGGCCGAGGTTGTATCGGCCTCAGGCGGGCGCGAAACCCTTCGCGCCAACATGTTGATCAGCGGCGTCGGTGCCTTCAACAAACCGCGCATCCCGGACGTGCCGGGACTGGACAGCTTCAAAGGCCCCAGCTTCCACACTGCACAATACCCCGATGCCGGCCTGGATCTTGCCGGGCGCAACGTGGTGCTCGTCGGCAATGGTGCGAGTGCGATGCAGGTGGCGCCCGCCATTGTCGATCAGGTCGCAGCCCTGACGATCATCCAGCGGACCCCGCAATGGACCGCCCCTTTCCCGAAGTTCGGGCAAAAAATCCCTGATGCTCTGCGCCTCCTGTTGGAAAAAGTGCCGCTTTACCGGAGATGGTACCGGCTGCGGCTTAGCTGGGCGTTCAACGACAAGCTGTATGAGGCGCT
>JANONQ010000315.1:0-2460 GCA_031420935.1 Novosphingobium sp.
CCCGGATAGCGGTTCCAGTACCACACCCCGCCAACATCGGGGGCCGCTTCGAAGGCGTGCGCGGCAATTCCCATCTCGCGCATTTTGTGCACTGCGTACATGCCGGCAAAACCCGCGCCGACGATCACAGCATCAATGGTCCGCATCCCGGTCATGCCGTATCATGCCCCTGCAAGATGGGCGGCAGTGCCAAGGTTGGGGCAATTTGGCCAGTGGCTATCCATAATAATCGTATGAAGTTTCTACCGGTGAGTATCAAGCGCTTCCTCCGCCGCCAATGAACCGCAGCTGGCTTTTCTAATTCGACCAGCCGCCGTCGATGACATGGCACTGCCCGGTGGTGAAAGCGGCTTCGTCGCTTGCCAGATAAGTCGCGAGCGCCGCAATCTCCTCAACCTGGCCTAAGCGCCCGATAGGCTGACGCGCGACAAAAGCGGCGCGGGTTGCCGCATAGTCATCGCTTGCGCGCATGCGCTGCTCTAACGCGGCGGTTTCGATGGTGCCGGGGCAGATCGCGTTGCAGCGAATGCCGTCGCCAACGTGATCGGCAGCGAGCGCTTTGGTCAGGCCGATGACCGCGGCCTTCGTGGAGGCATAGGCGAAGCGATCGCGAACGCCGCGTACCGAACTTGCGACCGAGGACATGGTGATGATCGATCCGGTGCGGCGCGCGATCATGCCCGGCAGCAGCGCGCGGATCATGCGGTACATCGCGGTAACGTTAAGCTCGAACGAGTGCGACCATTGGTCCTCGTCGCAATCGAGCACGGTGCCGTAGGCCACCTGGCCGGCGCACAGGCACAGGATGTCAATATTGCCGGCACCGCGACAGAAGGTGTCGATCTGCGCCCGATCTGTGAGGTCGATGACATGTGTCGCGCAGGCGGTTTTCGCGCCCACTTCGGCGAGCGTTGCGGCATTGATGTCGAGCGCCAGAACCTGGGCGCCTTCGGCCACGAAACGTTCGACGATCGCCCGACCGATGCCTTGGGCGCCGCCGGTGACAATTGCAGTCTTGGCTTTAAGTCGGTCGGACATCGTCTGTCAGGGCCATTCTCGCTGGTATGCCAGTCCCGCCTGCGGGCACAGTGTGCTTTATCTCCCAGCCATTAGGCGATCCCGCACTACGTTGCCAGCCGGTCGAAGACGAGAAATTTGGGTCTACCCGGAAAAAATTCTCCGGCTAATCGGCTGGCGGACTGGATGCTGGACAGCGCGCTCGGCGTGAGCCAAGAGTAATTTACTCACATGCTTACCTAAGGCCGCTCATGACCGATCCATCCATATCATTCGGCGCATCTGCCGATGTTGGGGCTGACGCGTTAGTCCAGCAGGTCGTTGACGGATTGCAGAAGCTGATTTGCCATGAGATTCCATCTGCGCGCGACATCTCCCTCGAACGGCTTTCACGCGCAGCCGGCGGCCTGTCTCGCGAGAACTGGTCGCTGGACGCAAGCTGGACCGATGCGAACGGTCGCCATTCGCACCCCCTGATGCTGATGCGCGATGCCGCCGGCACCCTGCTCAACACAGAGCGATCCCGTGAGTTCGAAGTTCTGAAGGCCCTCGAGGGAAGCGCAGTCGTGGCCCCGGTTGTGCACTGGATGGACCCGGACGGGCGCTTTCTCGGCGCGCCATCGCTGGTGATGGCGCGTATGCCCGGCAGCTGCGACTATATGGTCCTGAACGGCAGTCGGCCTTTGCCGGAGCGGCTGCAGCTGGCCCATGACTTTCTCGAATTGCTGGTTGAAATCCAGGCGCTCGACTGGCGTGCGCGGGGCCTGGGCGAACGTCTGGGGGTGCCCGAGGGTTCGCCTGCGAAAATTGAACTGGGGCATTGGGAGACCGAGTACCGGCGGGTTCAGCTCGAACCTCTTCCGGAACTGGACTATGTGCTGACGTGGTTGGACCGGGCCGTGCCGCAAGCTGAGGCGATCGTGCTGGTCCACGGCGATTTCAAACCGGGTAATGCGCTCATCGAGGGTAACCGTATCACGGCCAAGATCGACTGGGAGACTGCGCACCTCGGAGATCCGCTGGAGGACCTTGGGTGGATTACCAATCCAGTGCGCAAGCGCGAGCATCAGATTTCCGGCCACTGGGAGCGCCAGCAAATCGTTGAGGCCTATCGCCAGCTGACCGGCCGCAAAGCCTGCGAAGCTGACCTCACCTGGTGGAATGTGTTCTCCTGCTGGAAGCTGGCGGTGATCCAGTTGACGGCTGTCAACGAATTCGTCGCTGGGCGCTACAACCGCGTATTCCAGACGCCATCCTGGTTGTTCCGGCAAATGTTTCAGATGATGGAGGGTGCAGGATGAGACCCACGGTTGAAGAGCAATTGCAAGGGACCTGCCGAATTCTCGAGACCGTTGTCGCACCAAGTATTTCCGAGCCGTTCGCGCGCACCATCCTTGATAATCTCATTGCAAACCTTCGCATGGTGAGCGCCGCGCTGCCGAA